>SKJM01000076.1 GCA_007122045.1 Planctomycetales bacterium
CACCACCTGTACAAGCGCGACGTGAACTACGTGGTCAAGGACGGCGAGATTGTCATCGTCGACGAGTTCACCGGGCGGCTCATGCCGGGGCGGAACTGGAGCGACGGGCTGCACCAGGCCGTCGAGGCGAAAGAGGGGGTGCGCATCAAGGAGGAGAACCAGACGCTGGCCACCATCACGCTGCAGAACTACTTCAAGCTGTACGAGAAGATCTGCGGCATGACCGGCACGGCCATGACCGAAGCGGCCGAGTTCTGGAAGATCTACCAGCTCGACGTGATCGCCATTCCGCCCAATAAGAAACTCCACCGACTGAACCACGCCGACGTCATCTACCGCTCCGAACGCGAGAAGTACGAGTCGGTGGCCGACGAGATCGAGCGGATTCACAAGTGGGACATCGTGGCGCCCCAGGAGGACGGCGAGGAATGGTTCGGGAAGATCATCCGCGAGGACGACACGTCGATCGAGTTCCAGCGCAAGGGCGGCAAGAGCCGCGAAGTCATCCCGCGCGACGAGATCCGGCACATCCAGCGGCGCGGCCGGCCCATCCTGGTGGGCACCGTGTCCATCGAGCGCAGCGAGCTGCTCTCGCGGCTGCTCGACCAGCGGGGTATTCCCCACGCGGTGCTCAACGCCAAGTACCACCAGCGGGAGGCGGAGATCGTCGCGCAGGCGGGCCGCCGGGGTGCGGTCACCATCGCCACGAACATGGCCGGCCGGGGGACGGACATCATCCTGGGCGGCAACCCGGAGGCCATGGCCTGGGCCCAACTCCAGGAGAAATACCCCACGCGGCTCGAAGTGCCGCCCGACGAGTGGGACGCGCTGGTGGCCGAGATCGAACAGCGCGAGCAGATGAAGACCGAGGGGCGCCAGGTGGCGGCGATGGGCGGACTGCACATCCTCGGCACCGAGCGGCACGAGGCGCGGCGCATCGACTTGCAGCTTCGCGGGCGTTGCGGCCGCCAGGGCGATCCGGGAAGCTCCCGTTTCTACCTGTCGCTCGAGGACGACCTGATGCGCATCTTCGCCGGCGATTGGGTCAAGAACATCCTCACCCGGCTGGGCATGCAGGAAGGCGAAGCCATCGAAAGCCGCATGGTCTCCCGCCGCATCGAGGGCGCGCAGAAGAAGGTCGAGGAGCGGAACTTCGAAATCCGCAAGAACCTGCTCGAATACGACGAAGTCATGGACGAGCAGCGCAAACGCGTGTACGGCTACCGGCAGGCCATCCTCGACGGGGCCAACTGCAAGCAGCTCATCCTGAAGATGATCGACGAGCAGATCGACCACTACCTCGACGAATTCCTGGCCAAGGATTACGGCACCGAAACCTTCGCCCGCTGGGCCGGAAAGGAACTGGCCGTCGAACTCGACGCCGGCGATTTCCGCAGCATGGACTACGAGTCGGCCGAGCAGTTCGCCAAGGACGAGGCCTCGCGGGCGGTCCAGGGGCAGGTGTTCGAGATGATCGAGGAGAACCTGCCCGACGAGGAAGACCCCCGCGACTGGAACTGGGACGCCCTGGCCAAGGGGGCGAACCTCCGGTGGCGGCTGAACCTGCGCGACCGCGACCTGAAGAAGATCGGCCGCGACGAGGTGGGCGAGTTCCTCCAGCAGAAGGGCGAAGCGGCCATCGACCGCATCGACTTGCAGTCCGGCGCCCGCTTCCTCGATCCCGCCTACGGCATGCAGACGGCCTGCGGCTGGGTGCGCCAGAAATTCGGCATCGATCTGGCCCCCGACCAAGTGAAGGACCTTGAACCCGCGGAGTTCAAGGACCTCGTGCGCGACCGCGCCGGCCGGGCCTACGACGAAAAAGAGGCCGAGTACTCGGTGATGGCCGGCCTGTACCACTTCACCACCCGCGACGCCGGCGGCCACAAGCGCTACGACCGCGAGGCGCTGGTCGGCTGGGCCCGACGCCGGTTCGACGTCGAACTGAGCCTCGACGATCTGAAGAGCAAGCAGCGCGACGAGATCCGCGCCCTGTTGATCGAGCACAGCCGCCGCCATGCCGACCGGGCCGCGGCCGTCATCGACGAGGCCGAGCGCCGCCTCGACGAGGCGCTGGCCGGGGTCGAGGAGAACGCCCCGCACCTGCGGGAGGCGTTCGACCGCGGCTCGTTGCAGCCCCTGGCCGAGTGGCTTCGCGACGAGCTGCACTACGACCTGGCGGCCGAGAAGATGCGGGACCTCCGATCCGAACAACTCCGCAATGAAGTGTCGACGGCCGTCGAGGAGCAATACCGCCCCGAGATGCGCCGCATGGAGCGGGCCCTGCTCCTGCAGCTCCTCGACACCGCCTGGAAGGACCACCTGCTGGCCATGGACCACCTGCGCAGCAGCATCGGGCTGCGCGGCTACGCCCAGGTCGATCCCAAGGTCGAGTACAAACGCGAGGGCATGAGGCTGTTCGACGCCATGTGGACCGCGACGGGTGAGCGGGTGACCGAGCTGGTCTTCCGCATGGAGCAGCTCGACGAGGGCTTCGTCGGCTCGACCTGGACCGAGGCCGAGGCTCGCCACGACGACGCCACCAGCGCCGGCGCCATCGCCCAGCAGCAGCAGGACGCCATCGACGGCACCCAGGTCGATCACAAGCCCGAACCCATCCGCCACCGCCAGGCCCGCGTCGGCCGCAACGACCCCTGCCCCTGCGGCAGCGGCAAGAAGTTCAAGAACTGCTGCATGCGCAAGCGGAAAGCAGGATAGTGCGCATTCCCGAGGCGCGCCGATGACATTTGAACTGTTTTCGCGAGTTGTTATCACACGGCACATTCCGGACCAAGAGGTCTATCAGGGCGACATTGCGACGGTCGTCGAGCAGTGCCGTGATTCGACTGGCGAAGTGATCGGATTAGAGGTCGAGGTCGTGGCGGCAAACGGGGAGACCCTGGCCGTGGCTTCGGTCCCGGCCGACGCCGTTCGCGCCCCAACGGCAGGGGATCGAGTCGTCGTGCGTGCGAGTTGATGGGCTCGCGACGAGGACGCATCCCCAGTTCCCCTTTCCTGCCGCAAAGCCTCAATGTCCGCAACCGGCCTCATCCTGAATGCCGTTTACCTGCTGCTCTTTCTGGCCGGGCTGCCCTGGTTCCTGTGGGCGGCATGGCGGAAGGGCAAGTATCGCGAAGGTTACGCCGAAAAGTTTCTCGGACGCGTGCCGCCGCGCATGTCGGATCGGCCCTGCGTGTGGCTCCACGCGGTGAGCGTGGGCGAGGTGAACCTGCTTGACTCGCTGCTGCAAGCCATCGCTCGCCGCCGGCCCGACGCCGAGTGCGTCATCTCCACCACCACGCACACCGGCATGGACCTGGCGCGGCGGAAGTACCCCCAACACACCGTCTTCTATTGCCCGCTCGATTTCACCTGGGCGGCGGCCGAGGCCGTGCGCCGCGTGCGGCCGAACGTGCTGGTGCTCACCGAGTTGGAGCTGTGGCCGAACCTCATCGCCGCGGCGCGCCGGCAGGGCGCCTCCGTGGCCGTGGTCAACGGGCGGCTGAGCGAGCGCAGCTTCCGGGGCTACCGCCGCATCCGGCTCCTGCTGCGCCGGGTGTTCGGGCAGATCGACCTGGTGGCCGTGCAGGACCCGACCTACGCCGAGCGATTCCTGGCCCTGGGCGCGCGGCCGGAAACGGTGCACGTGACCGGCTCGATGAAGTACGACGGCGCCCCAACCGACCGCAGCAACCCGGCCACCCGGCGCCTGGCCGAACTGGCCGGCTTCGCCCCGGACGACGCGGTGTTTCTGGCCGGCAGTACCCAGGAGGGCGAGGAGGAGGCGGCGCTGGCGGCGTTCACCGAGTTGGCCGGCGAGTTTCCCCGCCTGCGGCTGGTGCTCGTGCCGCGGCACCCCGAGCGGTTCGACGCGGTCGGCCGGCTACTCGACCGGTCGGGCGCCGCCTGGGTGCGCCGCAGCCAACTGCCCGCGACGGAGGGCACCGGCCCAGCACCCGCCGCCCGCATCCTGCTGGTCGATTCCGTGGGCGAGTTGGGCGCCTGGTGGGGGGCGGCGCACGTGGCGTTTGTGGGCGGCAGCCTGGGCAGCCGCGGCGGGCAGAACATGATCGAGCCGGCCGCTTACGGCGCCGCGGTCAGCTTCGGCCCCAACACGCGCAACTTCCGCGATATCGTCGCCGCGCTGCTCGCCCGCGACGCCGCCGTGGTCGTGGCCGACCGCGCGGAACTGGAGGGCTTCGTCCGCCGCTGCCTGGAGCAACCCCACTGGGCCGCCGAGCTGGGAAATCGAGCCCGGCGGCACGTCGGCGAGCAGCTTGGCGCGACCGAGCGGACCGTCGAGCTGCTGGAGCCCCTGTTACCGGCGGCGTAACGGTTCACGGGCCGGCCGGCCACTGCCCCATTTTGGCGCTTCCGTTTCCAGGCTGCGCCAATGTAGCAGGCACACGCCGCTGTGCCGTCCCCAATGTAGCAGGCACACGCCGCTGTGCCGTCCCCAAGTAACGCAGTCCGTACCTGGAAACGGAAGAGCCCCATTCTTGGCCCCATCCGGCTACCGCCGCCCCGCGCGTTTCAACCGCTCCTCGACCCACGCCGCCTGCGCCGGTGTGAGCGGCCCCGGAAGCGGCTGGCGATAATCGATCAGTTCGTCGTAGCCGATGATCTCGTACACCACCGAAAGCGCTTGTTGCAGGTCGAGCGGCACGGGCGGATCGTCCGGTAACATGGGGATGGGGAACGTCGGCAACGGCTGATCCAGGGCGATCGGCCAGACGTCGACATTCCGCCGCCGCCCGGCATGGCTGATGAACACGAAGTACGGCGCATCCGGCAGCGGCTGCGCGGTGGGGAACCGTGAGCCGACGCGCAGCAGGTCCACCTCCACCAGATGCGCGTCGCCGGCGAGCATCTGCAATCGTTTGCCCGCATATTCCTCCCGGCCCGGCCCTTGCTTATTGGTGGGCGACAAGACTTCAATGCAGGTGACCAGCCGGCGTTGGGCGACGTCGCGAATCTCCACGCTGATTTGCGGAATCGGGTCCGACAGGGCTACCGGGAGAACCACCGGCGCCGTCAGCGTTCCGGCCGCGTGCCAATCGGGAGCACCTGTCGCGAGAACGCCCACATCCGGAAAACGACTCCAGGAGACATCCTCCCCCTCGTCGGGCGGCGCGACGATGACCCGCCGGGCGCTCAGCACGGCATACTTCGGCCGCAGCTTGGGAGCAAGCTGCCGCACAATTTCTGAACACAGATCGGTATGGACCGACGTCCACAAGTCGTCCTCGAGGTACGGGTCCATGCCGGGAAACGGATTCGACATGCTGTTGACTACCCTCCACACCAGGATTCCACGCCGATGCCGCACGCTGGGTTCATGCTATCCGATAGGGAGAGGATTGTCAAGCGCCCCGGGGTGCTGGAACCCAGGGTGCTGGAACCGCTATTACCGGTGGCCCAATGCTTCACGGGCCGGTTGCAGAAATCCGGCCCGCGTGGTCTATTGTGCGTTTTGCTCCTGGACCCCTGCCGCCAACAAGCATTGCCATGTTCGAACGTGTGGAGAATACGGTCTCCTTTCCGCGCCTCGAGGAGGACATCCTTCAATTCTGGAAGGAAGCGGAGATCTACGAAAAATCGCTGACTGCCCGCCGGGGCGCCCAACCGTTCGTCTTCTACGAGGGCCCGCCCACCGCCAACGGCCTGCCCCACCCGGGCCACTGCCTCACGCGAGCGATCAAAGACCTTTTTCCCCGCTACAAGACGATGCGCGGATACCTCTGCGAGCGGAAAGGCGGCTGGGATACCCACGGCCTGCCCGTCGAGGTCGAGGTCTGCAAGGACCTGGGCATCCACAGCAAGGAGGAAATCGAGCAGTTCGGCATCGAGCCGTTCATCCACCGGTGCATGGAAAGCGTGTTCCGCTACACCCGCGAGTGGGAACAGCTCACCGATCGGCTGGGCTTCTGGATCCACCTCGACGAGGCTTACGTCACCTACCATCAAAGCTACGTGGAGAGCGTCTGGTGGGCGCTGAAAACGCTGTTCGACCGCGGGCTGCTGTACCAGGGGCACAAGATCGTCTGGTGGTGGGCCCAGGGCGGCACGGCGCTGTCCAGCGGTGAAGTGGGGCAGGGTTACCGCCAGGTGGCCGACCCGAGCGTGTACGTGCGGTTCCCCCTGGTCGATCCGCCCGAGGGGCCGCTGGCCGAGTCCGACCTGCTGGTCTGGACCACTACCCCCTGGACCCTGCCGAGCAACCAATTCACGGCAGTGCATCCGGGGCTCGAATACGCCGTGTGCCGGGTCGAGGGCGAGCCGCGCCGCGTGCTGCTGGCCGCCGCCCTGGTCGACGAGGTGGCCGGCAAAGCGAAACGGGAACTGACGGTCGAAGCGACCCTGCCGGGCGAAAAGCTAGTGGGGCTCCGTTACCAGCCGCCCTTTCCCTTCTATTACGAGCGCGACGGCCAGCGCCAGGGGACGCTCAAGCAGGGCGGCAAGCAGCACGTCGCCTGGCGGGTGGTGGCGGCCGAGTTCGTCACCATCGACACGGGCACCGGCGTGGTGCACCAGGCGCCGGCATTCGGCGAAGTGGACTACGACGTCCTGCTGGCCGAACAAGCGCGCTTCGTCGAAGGCGAAGGCCCGGAACTGATCTGCTCGGTGGCCCCCGACGGCACCTTCACCGGCGAAACGCCCGGCTACCAGGGCCGCTGGGTCAAGGAGGCCGACAAGGACCTCTGCCGCGAGCTGCGGGCCCGCGGCGCCCTGTTCCACCAGGAGCAGTACCTGCACGAGTACCCGTTCTGTTGGCGGGCGGAGGAGGACCCGCTTATCCAGTACCCGCGGCGAAGCTGGTTCATTCGCACGACGGCCCTGCGCGACCAGATGCTGGCGAACAACGCCCGGATCAACTGGCTGCCCGAGCACATTCGCGAGGGCCGGTTCGGCAATTTCCTGGAGTCGAACGTCGACTGGGCCCTCTCGCGCGAGCGGTACTGGGGCACGCCGCTGCCCATTTGGGTGTGCGAGGAAACCGGCTACATGGAAGCGGTGGCCGGCTACGAAGAACTGCTGGCCAAGCCGGGTGTGAAGGGAACCGAGGTGTGGGAGCAGGCGAAGCAGGCGAACCCCGAACTGCCCGACGACCTGAAGGTCCACAAGCCGTACATCGACGCGGTTACGTACCAGTCGCCCAAGGCGCCGGGGGCGCGGATGCGGCGGGTGAGCGAGGTGATCGACTGCTGGTTCGATTCCGGCGCCATGCCGTTCGCCCAGTGGGGCTATCCGCACGAGCCGGGCTCCCGCGAGCGGCTCGCCGCCCAGTTCCCCGCCGACTTCATCAGCGAGGCCCTCGACCAGACCCGCGGCTGGTTCTACAGCCTGCTGGCCATCAGCACGCTGCTGTTCGGCGAGGAGACCCGGGAGGACAAGGGCTGGGGCACGCGGCCGGTCGAGTACCCGCACCCGTACCGCAACTGCATCGTGCTGGGGCTGATGTTGGGCGAGGACGGGGGGAAGATGTCGAAGAGCAAGCGGAACTACCGGGAGCCCCGGGAGATTTTCGACAAGTACGGGGCCGACGCCCTGCGGTGGTTCTTCTTCGGCAACCAGCCGCCGTGGACGTCCATCCGGTACAGCGAGCAGGCTATCCGCGATTCCATTTCCGAGTTCCTGCTCACGCTGTGGAACTGCTACAGCTTTTTCGTCATTTATGCGAACATCGACGGGTTCGACCCGGCGGCCGAGATCGACGGCGAGGCGGGGCAGCTTACCGCCAGGGTGCTTGCGCGCGGGAAGACCTTCCGCCCCCCCGCCCGGCGCAGCGAGCTGGACCGCTGGATCCTGAGCGAACTGAACCGGACGGCCCGCGAGGTGGTCGGCCGGATGGACGCCTACGACAACTACGGGGCGTGCGCGCAGCTCAGCGCGCTGGTCGACGCGCTGTCGAACTGGTACGTGCGCCGCAGCCGCGACCGCTTCTGGAGTTCCGAGCCCTCGGCCGACAAGAGCGACGCCTACTGGACGCTCTACGAATGCCTGCTGACCATCGCGAAGCTCGCCGCGCCGTTCGTGCCGTTCTTGACCGAGGCGATGTGGGGGAACCTCGCCCGGGCGGCGTTCGGCGATCGGGCGGTCGAAAGTGTCCACCTGTGCGATTACCCCGCCTGCGACGAGACGGCCATCGACGAGGCCCTGTCGCAGCACATGGCGCTGGCCCGCGAAATCTCCTCGCTGGGCCGCAGCGCCCGCATGGCGGCGAAGCTGAAGGTCCGGCAGCCGCTCCGCCGCGTCGAGGTGGTGCTGGCCGACCGGAAGCAACGCCCGTGGCTGGAGCAGCACCGGGCGCTGGTGTGCGAGGAGTTGAACGTCAAAGAGGTCGAGGTGACCGAGCAGGCCGAGCAGTACATCACCTACACGGTGCTGCCGGATTTGAAGCGCCTCGGCCCGCGATTAGGCAAACGGCTGCCGGGGCTGAAAAAGGCCCTGGCCGCGGCCGACGGCGGCCGCCTGCTGGCCGAAATGGAGGCCGAGGGCCATGTGACCGTCGAGTTGCCCGACGGCCCCGTGCGGCTCGACTCGGACGACATCCAGGTGCGCATGCAGGCGAAGGAGGGCTGGACCGCGGCCCAAGGGAAACGGTGCGTGGTCGTGCTGTCGACCGAGTTGACGCCGGAACTGGTGGCCGAGGGCCTTGCTCGCGAGCTGGTCCGCACCATCCAGGACCGGCGCAAAGAGATGAACCTGGAGTACACCGACCGCATCCGGGTGGGGGTGGTCGCCGGTTCGGCCGAGTTGGCCGCCGCCGCCGAACAGTTCGCCGAGTACATCCGCGGCGAGACGCTGGCGACCGAACTGCACCCGGAGCCCCTGGCCGGCGTCGAGCCGGTCCAGGCCAAGACCGCCGGCGAAATCGTCGAACTGTATATGGAGAAAGCGTAGCGTACCCGTTGGAGTTCACGCTTTAGCGTGTTTTGTTGTTTGTTGGGTTTCACGCTTCAGCGTGCCCGCCAACCCGCTCAGCAATCCGCACGCTAAAGCGTGAACTCCAACCACGCGCACGAGAAGAGGAGCCTCCCATGCCAAACACGCCCCCGCTTCCCGTTGCCGTGCTCATTTCGGGCGGCGGCACGACGCTGCGCAACCTGCTCGAGAAGATCGACGCCGGCACGCTGCCACTTGATATCCGGCTGGTCATCTCCAGCGCCCCAGGCGCGCGGGGGCTGCAGTATGCCGCGCAGGCGGGCATTCCGGCCGAGGTGATCGAGCGCCGCGCGTTCCCCAACCAGGACGCCTTCAGCCGAGCCATCTTCGACCGGTGCCGGGTGGCCGGCGCCAAGATCGTCGTCCTGGGCGGGTTCCTCAAGCGGTTGACCATCCCCGACGATTACACCAACCGCGTGACGAACATCCACCCGGCGCTCATTCCCGCGTTCTGCGGCCAGGGCATGTACGGCCACCGGGTTCATGAGGCGGCCTTGGAGTACGGGGTGAAGCTGAGCGGCTGCACGGTCCACTTTGCCGACAACGAGTACGACCACGGCCCGGTGATCCTCCAGCAGGCCGTGCCCGTGCTCGACGACGATACGCCCGAGACGTTGGCCGCCCGCGTGTTCGAGGCCGAATGCGAGGCCTACCCCGAGGCCCTCCGCCTGCTGGCCGAGGGGCGCGTTACGGTGGAGGGTCGGCGGGTGCGCATCCGGCAGGGTCGGTAAAGATGTAGCGGTTGCCTTGGGCAGCCCTCGTGTGGTTTTTCCCAGTCAGGCCTCCCGGCCGCATCCTCGAACAAGCTACGGCGGACACCTGGCTAAATTGTGGGGGGACAGCTTTTTGTTCGGAATTGACTCCTGGCTTTCCGGAGCGGGGGATGCAATAATTAGGAAGGCGGAACCCGAATAACCGAATCACGCGGAGAAAACGGCCTGCCGAGCCTGCAGGGTTCCCAGGGCGTATCCGCCGTGTTATGATAGATACTGGATGCGGCGGTCGCAGTAAGGGCAGCCCGTCGCGACCAGCCCGCCTTGCCAAGCAATGTGCCGCCTTCCGGATCCTGCCGAACGCCACGCCGCTTTCGCGATGCACATTGGGGCGCAACGCCGCGCGGCCCACTTGCGGGGGCCGGCCGTTGCTTGGTCCCGCCTACGGAACAGCCACCCCCCAAAAGAGGTTATCTCAATGAAGTCATCTTTCCCCCTGCGCGCGTGTTCTGTGGGGCTCGCGCTGTTGGCCCTGCTTCGCGGCGCTCCGTTGCCGGCGGAGACGCAAAACGCCGCCGCCACCCGCCAGTACGCCGCCGCCGTCGCCCTGCAAAACCGGGGGGTATTCGACTTGGCGGCTTCCGAGTGGGAGCGGTTCATCGAGGCGCACCAGGGCCATCCGCGGGTACCCAACGCGCATCTGCACCTCGGCGTGTGCTACCTGAAGACCGAGCAACACGAGCAGGCCGCGCAGTCGTTCGAGACGCTGATCCGGACCTATCCCGACTCCGACGTGATCGAGGCGGCCCACTTCTACCTGGGGGTTACGCAGTACACCCTGGGCCAGCAGGGCCAAAGCGACATGTACGATGCGGCCGCGGCCACCTTGGAGCAACTGCTGGAGAAGTTTCCCGAAAGCCGCCACGCGCCGCAGGCGGTCTTCTACCGCGGCGAGTCCCTGTACGCCCGCGGGAACCGGGAAGCCGCCGCCGAGATGTACGCGCGGCTGATCGAGGAGTATCCGGAAGACGAGATGCTGGCCGACGCCCTGTACGCGCTGGGCGTCACTCAGGAGGAATTGAATCGACCGGCCGAGGCGGGCAAGACGTACGACGCGTTTCTCGAGCAGTTCAAGAAGCACCCGCTGCGCTCCGAGGTGATTATGCGGCGCGGCGAAACGCTGTTCATGCAGAATCAGTACGGGCCGGCGGCCCAGTGGCTTGGCACGGCGGCGGGGCGCGAGGGTTTTGCGCTGGCCGACCACGCCACGATGCGCCAGGCGGCCGCCCTGGCGATGCAGAACCAATACGCGGAGGCCGCCGCCCTGTACGGCACGGTGCCGGCGAAGTTCCCCGACTCGGATTTCGCGGAAACCGCGCGGCTGGAGGGCGGCAAGTGCCACTTCCTGGCCGGCGAGATGGACAAGGCCCGCGAGGTGCTCGGGCCGGTGGCCGAGGCCGGCGGCGCGGCCGCGCCGGAAGCCGCCCATTGGATCGCCCGCGCGCTGTTCCGGGAGAACCAGCCGGCCGAGGCCCTCGAGGTGGTCGAAGCCGTGTTGCCGCAGGCAGATGAGAGCCCCTTCCTGCCCCGGCTGTTGATGGACCAGGCCGACGCGATGTACGAAATCGCCGACCGCCGCGGCGAGTCGATCGAGCGGTATGCGGCCCTGGCGGAGAAGTTCCCCGACCACGCCACGGCTCCCCAGGCGCTGTACATGGCGGGCTTCGCGGCGCTGGGCCAGGGTGAGTTTGAAACGGCCCGAACGTACGCCGACCGTTTCCTCGAAACGTATCCCGACGATGACTTGGCGGCCGACGTGCGGCACGTCGCGGCCGAAAGCGCCCTGCAAGTGCGAGAATTCACCCAGGCGGAGGAACTGTTCGCCCGGGCGCTGGAGCAGGCCCCCAATCACCCCGATGCCGAGGTCTGGAAGGTGCGCCGAGGCCTGGCCCTGCACTTGCAGCGGAAGTTCGAAGAAACGGTCGAGGTGCTCACCCCGGTGCTCGAACAGCTCGAGTCGCCCGCCGCCATTGCCGAAGCGCGGTACCTGGTCGGCAGCAGCCACGCGGAGTTGGGGCAGTTCGGCCCGGCGGTCGAATCGCTGGAGGCCTCGCTGGAGGCCGACGCCCAGTGGCGGCAGGCCGACGACACGCTGCTGGTGCTGGCGCACGCGCACCACCGGTCGGGCGCCCCGAAGCAGGCGGTCGCCACCGCCCGGCGGCTGATCGACGCGTTCCCCCAGAGCCGGCTGATGGATCAGGCTCACTACCGCCTTGCCGAGTACAGCTACGCCGCCGGCGATTTCGAGACGGCGGCCGCAGAATATCAGACCGTTTTGGACGACTACGGCGACAGCCAATTCCGGCCCCACGCGATGTACGGGCTGGGCTGGGCCCGGCTCAGCCGCGACCAGTTCGAAGCGGCCGAAGAGGCCTTCGACGCGCTCGTCGAGGAGTTCTCGGACCACCGGCTCGTGCCGCGCGCCCGCTACGCCCGCGGCATGGCGCGCCAGCAACTCGGCAAGTACGCTCCGGCCATCGAGGATGTTCGGGCGCTGCTGGAGGCCGACCCCACGCCGGCCGAGAAGGCCGACGCGCAATACGTGCTCGGCCTTTGCCAGGTGGGGCTGGAGCAGTACGAGGAAGCGGCCGGCACGTTCCGGGCGTTGCTGGAGGCGGCGCCGGAGTACGGCAACGCCGACAAGGCGCTGTACGAGTTGGGCTGGGCGCTGAAATTGCAGCAGCAGGAGGGCGAGGCGGCCGAGGTGTTCGCTGACCTGACCGCCCGATTCCCCGAAAGCCCGCTGGCCGCCGAAGGCTTTTATCACGTGGGCGAGGAGCAATACCGCGGCGGGCAATTCGAAGAGGCCGCTGCCGCCTACCGCCCCTCCTTGGAGGCCGCAGGAACCGGGCCGCTGGGAGAAAAGGCCGCCCACAAACTCGGCTGGGCGCTGTTCCGCCTGGGCAACCTGGACGAGGCGCAGGAAACGTTCGCCCACCAACGCGCCACCTGGCCGGAGGGGCCGCTAGGAGCCGACGCGGCGTTCATGGAGGCCGAAATCCTGTTCCGGCAGGAGAAGTACGAGGAGGCGCTGGCCGCCTACGAGGCGGTGGAAAACCCCTCCACCGCTGAATTCAAGGCCCTCCGGCTCCTGCACGCCGGCCAGTCGGCCGCGCAATTGGAGCAGTGGGAGCCGGCCATCGAATGGCTCGATACGCTGATCGACGAGTTCCCCGACTCGCCCCACTTGCCGGAGGCCCTGTACGAGAAGGGCTGGGCGCTGCAGAACCTCGACCGCGCCGACGAGGCCGTGGCGGCCTACGAGCAGGTCATCGCCCGGACCGACCGCGAGGCGGCTGCCCGGGCGCAGTTCATGATCGGCCAAATCGAGTTCGACAGGAAGAACCACCGGGAGGCCATCGTCAGTTTCTTCAAGGTCATTTCCGGCTACGGCTATCCCAAGTGGCAAGCGTACGCCACCTACGAAGCCGCCCGCTGCTTCGAGGTCCTCGGCCACACGAAGCAAGCGGTCCAGCAGTACCGGGAACTGTTGAAGAACTACCCGGATTCCGAACAGACGCCGCTGGCCGAGCAGCGGCTGGAGGAGCTTGACGGGCAGTAACCGCGTCCAACATCCGTTTCCACCTACGAGCGAGAGTGTTTTATGAGGATCTGCAAACTGACCCTTGCAACGGTGTTGGCGCCGGCCCTGGTGGTGGGCGCCGCAATGCTGCCCGCGGCGCCCGCGTGGGCCCAGGAGGCCGGGGATCCGGCCGTCGAACAGAGCGAACCGGAAGGCGGCCCGAGCGCCGAGGACCCGGAGGCCAGGGCCGCCCGCCTCTTGGCCGAAGGAGACGAA
>SKJM01000234.1 GCA_007122045.1 Planctomycetales bacterium
CGATGGTGTGTTTGAGCAGGTAGAACAGACCACGGATGCTGGTGGTCTTGCCTTCCTCGATGAGCTGCTTCGCGCCGCTGGCCACCAGCATGGTTTGCATGAAGCTCTTCGCCTGCGACAGGTTGAACAACTGGCGCCGGTTGGTGTTGCGGCCCATCTCGATGAACCGCTTGCTCTTGTTGTAGCGCACGTTGGAGAGCGTGCGCGAGGGGATGTCGACGTGCGGGTCGCGGCGCCGGTCGGCGGCGGCCACGACGCCGTCGGCGAGGTTTTCCAACTCGGCCAGCGTCTTGCGGTCGCGCTCGGGCAGCTTCCCTTGGGGCTTTGGCTTGGTGGCGGTCGGCGACGGTTGCGTGCGTTTCTTCTTGGCCATAAGAATGAAGCCGGTCTTCCTCAGTCGGTTCGTGTCATGTGCAAAGGTAGGATTTCCACACCGGAAAGGGTCGGAACGAACTCGGGTTCGTTCCCTGCCGCCGCCGGTTGCCACGCAAGCGTTTCTCCCTCGAAATCAGGCCGATGACGGATCGCCATCCAACGGCCGAACCGTCGATCTTGCCCGAATTACGGGAAACGCGCAAGCAAACCAAGCCCCCCTCCCGTGCGAGGGGGGCGGCTGCGGACTTCGTTACCGGTCAAACGTTGGTTAGCATACCGGCCATCGGCCGGACAGGGCAAGCCCGGTAAACTGAGCGGCTGCGAATCGGTTCGCGTCACCGGCCCCCTGCCCGGTTGGGTCCCGCCTTTAGGAGGGCCTTCCGGGTTCCCGGTGTTCGTGCGGGAATCGGCTGCTGCGCTCGCGCCCGCAATAGGGGCATTGCGGGTCGGTTTCAGCGTTTGCCGGCGCCCTACCGGGCCGATTTCCTCGCCGGCAGAGGGATGATGCTCGCGCCTTCGCGCGATTGAAACTGCTGTTGAACCCAATCGAGCCACTCGGGTGAGGGCGGGCCGTAGGGCCGGAACTTCTCGATCCGCCCTTGACCCTCATCATAAAGCACCGCGCGATGCTCACCGAGGCGCGAGGCCGCCGGGCTGTCGATCAGGCTGCTCGAATCCGACGCGTTCATCCGGAATAGCACGCGCATCTCCAAGTCGCGCAGGGCCTGGCGGTCGAGTGCGCGCGAAAGGGCGTTGTACCCGTCGCACCACAGCAGCCCGTGGATACCCACCGCCGGCCCACGCCGGAGCACCTCGCCAAGCTGCTGGGCGGGGCCGGCCGGCCGCTCGGCGTCGAAGCGGCTGAAGCCGAAGTCGTCGTCGCCCTTGAGGAAGTCGCGGAAGCGGGCGAGGTGATATACCACGAAGTAGATGGGCGGGGCGTTCTCGTCGTCGTCGGCCTCCCGGCGGGCGCATTCGGCCAGGATCTCGCTGATCGGCCCCGCCACCTTGCGCGGCGACACGACCGCCGCCTCGTGCGGCAGCGCGCCGGCGAGGCGCTCCCAAATGCCCGCCTGCGGGGCGTCGGGCCGCATGCCGTCGAATACGTAGAACCTCGCCCCGGGCGGATGCTGCGCCGCCAGGCTCACCACGGCCGCGGCCAGCATCCCCAGCGACGCCGGCTCGTCCTGCCCCACCACCAGCAAGTTGCTGCCCCCCTGCCGCACGAACGTGGCGGCCGTAGGGCCCTTGATGGCCACCGGCGCGCCCAGCCAGGCGTGGGCCGCCGGCGACGGGGCGGGCCGGCCCCCGGCTTGAAGCAGCGCGGCCAGCGGCGCATTGGCGGCCGGGTCGGCCGGCACGTTGCCCTCGAAAACCACCGGTGGCTCGTACGCGGCCCCCCGCGACGCCGCCAGTTGCTCCAGTTCGCCCAGCAACTCGTCGCGCCCGCCGTCGGGCAGCCAGGCCACCTGGAACGGGTGGTTGCCCTCGTACAGCCCGTTGGCGTCGTTGTAAATCGCCTCACCCGGCCGGCTGAGCAGCCGGGCCGCCGTGTTCTCCTCGCTGAGGATCAGGTGCGAATCGGCCTCGCTGCACTGCAGGGCGATCCGCACGGCCATCTGGCCGATGGTGCTGCGGGCGAGCGAATACGCCCCGGAGAGCGTTTGCGAGCCCAACAGCACGTGGATGCCGAACGCCCGGCCCTGGCGCACCAGCCGGTCGAGGTACAGGCCGGCGTCCTGGGCCAGCCGGTCGTCCTCGACAAACAACTCCTGGAACTCGTCGATCATCAACAGGATGCGCGGCATGCGCTCGTCGGGCCGGGCGTTGCGGTAGCCCCGGATGTCCTGCACGCGCAGGTCGCGGAACAGGTCGCCCCGGCGCCGCAGCTCGTCGTCGAGCCGGGCCAGTACGCTCAGGCCGAACTCCCGCTCGCTCTCGATGGCCACCACCCGGGCGTGCGGCAGCTTGCCCGCCGCGTAAGCCTTGAATTCCACCCCCTTCTTGAAGTCGATCAGGTAGAGTTCGACCTCGTCGGGAGCGTATCGCAGCGCGGTATTGGTAATCAGCGCGTGCAGCAAGGTCGACTTCCCGGAGCCGCTCTTTCCGGAAATGAGCACGTGCTGCGACGTGCCTTTCCCCAGCCGCAGGTACTGCAAGCGGGTGGCGCCGGCGCGGCCCAGCGGCACGTCGATGCCCGCCCGGCTGTCGGCGGTCCATCGCCGTTCGGGCTCCGGCGCAATGGTGTCGAAGGGCACCTCGACGCGGGACGCATCCTCCACCCGGGCGCCCACCTCCCGCACCAATTGCGTGAACGCCTCGGCGGGCGGCGGCGGTGGGAACTCCAGGGGCAACGGACCGTAGTCGGGGTGGCGGCGGATGAAGCGGCCCTCGGTGTAACGGAGGCACGTGGCGTGCGGGGCCAGATCGGGCCACTCGAACCCCCGCGGCAGTGGCAGGCTGCCGTCGACGCTCAGAAGCGTGAACACCCCGCACCGGGCACCGCTGGCCACGATGCTCTTCAGCCGGGCGGCCGCCGCCTCGGTGAAGTTGGCGGGAAAATCGGCCACCACCAGAAGCTGGTACGGCTCGGCCAGCTCGCCGGCGAACGCGTTGTACGCCTCGATCGTGGCGAACGTGTTGCGCAGGTACACCTGCAAGACGTTCTCCATGTGCGCCGTCAGGTCGGCCAGCCGCTGCTCGACGTGCGACCGCTCGGTCCAGATGCGACTGGCCACCAGCTTCTCGTCGTAATCGGCCAGGTGCATGAAGGCCGCGAAGTTCTCGCCCAGACCCACCGGGTCGAGGATGGTCAGCCGCAGTTTGCCGGGCGGGAGCGCCGTGAGCGCGCGCAGCAGGATCGTCTGCATCAGGGCGAACGACGCCGCCCGGTCGCCCGCCCCGGCCTCCAACGTCAGCAGCGACCGGTCGGGGAAGGGCAGCACGGCCGAAAGCTGGAAATCGGTCCGGGGCAGGCGCAGTCGCTCGTCCCGAGGCAGGCCGTCCTCGATTTCCGCCAGGCGTACCGAATATCGGCCGAAACGCACCACCGGCGGAATTTCCCGGGCCGGGGTCCATCGCTGCCAGTCGGCCGAGGTCCAATCGGGGAAGCGGGCGTCGCACCATCGTTCGGCGTGGTCCAGCGCGCCCTCGAACCGGTGAACGCCCGAGAACCACCGGTCGGTCAGTTCGGTCCACTCGCGCCGGTATTGCCGGTCGTTTTCCAGCATGGCGGCGGCATGTTCCCGCTCGGTCCGGTCCGAGTCGTCGCGATAGCGCCGGTGGATGGCGTCCATCCGGCGGGAATAGCGCGACTCGGCCGCTTCCAGCCGCTCATCGCGCCGCGTGGTAAGCTGCGCCATGCGGCCGGCGTGCCGGGCGTCGATCTCGGCGAGCGTGCGGTCCCGCCGGACTTGGTGCTCGGCCAGGGCCTGCGCGAACTCC
>SKJM01000260.1 GCA_007122045.1 Planctomycetales bacterium
CCGGGCGGGGCGTGATCGGCCGGGCGCCCGACGGAACCGAGCTGAAAGTGTACAATGCGGGCATGAAGGGAACCAAGGGCAGCGTCGACGAAGGCGGGGTGCGCGTCCCGTTCTTCGTGCGATGGGATGGGCGCGTTCGGGCGGGGCGGGACATCCCCCACGTTGCCGCCCACATCGACCTCCTGCCCACGCTGGCCGCTTTGGCCGCCGCCGAACCGCCCGCCGGGCAGGTGGAGGGTCGCAACCTCCTGCCGCTGATCGAATCAACCGACGCCACGTGGCCCGACCGCTACCTGTTCACCCACCTCGGGCGCTGGCCCACCGGCGCCGATCCCGACGAGTTCCAGTGGCAGCGGTTCGCCGTTCGCAATCATCGCTTCCGCCTGGTGGGCGATGCGCTGTTCGACATGCAAGAAGACCCGGGGCAAACGACCAACGTTGCCGAGGCGCATCCGGAGGTCGTCCGGCACATGCGCGAGGCGTACGACGAGTGGTGGCGGAAGACGCGGCCGATGATGGTCAACGAAGAAGTCCCGTTGTCGCCAACCCGGCCGTTCCACGTATTGTATCACAAGCAGCGGGAGAGCGCGGGCATTCCCGAGTGGGAACCGCCCCCGCTGTAATCGGCCCGCGTAGCATGCTACTGCCCGCAATTCCCACGAATGATTATCCACGCCAGACAACAATCCAATGCAGGAGGTCCCATGAAATCAACGCAAGCGCATCATTCCCAAGGGTCGCCTTCCCGCGCATCGCGCCGCGAGTTCCTCAAACGCACGGGCCAGGTAGCCGCGGCCTCGGCCCTGGCGGGCGTGGCCGTGCCGAAGTGCCATGCCCAGGGCGATTCGGCGATCAAACTGGCCCTGATCGGCTGCGGGGGACGGGGCACCGGGGCCGTGGTGGACGCCTTTCGGACCACCGGAGGCCCCGTCAAGCTGCACTCGATGGCCGACATGTTCGAAAACCGGATCGAGGGCAGTTACAATCGGCTTTCTCAGCAGTTCGCCGATAAGGTCGACGTGCCGCCCGAGCGCCGATTCGTCGGGTTCGACGCCTACAAGCACGCCATCGACTCGCTCAACCCCGGCGACGTGGCGATGCTGACGGCGTTCGCCAACTTCCGGCCCTCGCACTTCGAGTACGCCGTGGCGAAGGGCGTGCACGTGTTCGCCGAGAAGTCGTTCGCGGTCGACGCGCCCGCCACGCGCCGCTGGCTGAAGGCAGCCGAGGCCTCGGAGCAGAAGAACCTGAAGGTGGCCGCCGGCTTCATGTGGCGCCATTCGAAGGCCCGGCAGGAGGTCATCCGGCGGATCCACGACGGGGAGATCGGCGACGTGCACACGCTGCGCATCTACCGCACGCAGGCGGCGCGTACCTGTCCGCCGCTCCCTGAAGGCGAAAACGAGTTGGTCTTTCAACTCCGCCGCCCGAATGAGTTCACTTGGATCACCTCGGGCCTGTTCGTCGACTGGCACTGCCACAACATCGACGTGGCCTGCTGGGCCAAGGGCGCCTGGCCCGTCTCGGCGCAGGCAATGGGCGGCCGGTGCTACCCGCAAGCGGGGAACCAGTTCGACCACGTGAGCGTCGAGTACACGTTCGCCGACGGCACGAAGCTGTTCGCGTACTTCCGGCACATGAACAACTGCTGGAACACGTACTCCGACTACGCGCACGGCAGCAAGGGCTCGGCGGTCATCATGGAGAGCCTTGGCCAGCCGCGGCCGCGCATCTACAAGAGCCACAACATGGTGCCCGACCAGACGGTATGGGAGTACGGCCGGGGCGACAACAACCCGTACGTCGAACAGACGCAGCTTCTGCTCGATGCCATCCGCAACGACACGCCGCACAACGAGGCCCGGCGGGCCGGCGAGGCGAATCTGGCGGGGCTGTTGGGCCGGACGGCCGCCCACACCGGCGCGTATTTGACGTGGGATCAGATGCTCAACTCCGACTTCCAGTTCGTCGAAGACATCGACGCGCTGACGTTCGACAGCCCCGCGCCCATCCAGGCCGGCCCCGACGGCATGTACGACGCGCCGTTGCCCGGCATGACCAAGGAAATATAGCATAAAGCCGCGACCGTTGGTCGCGCCCCGTGTTACCGTACCGCGACCACCTGTGGCCGCATCAAGCCGCGACCGTTGGTCGCGCCACGACACCCCCGCGACCCCCGGTCGCGGCTTCATTGGAGAGCCCCATGAGAACGACATCCGATTTATCCCCGATTTCACGCCGACGTTTTCTTGCCAATTCAGCCGCCGCGGGCGCAACATGCGCGCTGGGCGCCCGAGCGTGGGCCGCCCCGCCCAAACCGTGGCAAATGCGCCTCTCGACCTCGTCGATCCACTACATGAGCCTGACGATCGAAGAAGCGTGCGAGCGCATTGCGGCCCTGGGCTTCGAGGCGATCGACATCTGGTCGCCGCACGCCGGCTGCCCCCACCTCGACGACGCGAAGGACCGCCTGGGTGCCGACGGGCTCAAGGAGGTGCTCGAGCGGACCAAGCTCAAGCCGTATGCGTACTCGGTGTACCGCGGCGGTTTCCCAAAGTACGCCGAGTTCATCGGGGCGATGGGCGGCGGCGTGGCCGTTCGCGGCAACACGCGCCGGCGCCCGCCCGAGGAAATGGTCGCCCGCATGAAGGAGTTCGTCGAAGCGCTGAAGCCCGAGTTGGAACTGGCCGAGGAGCATAACGTGCACCTGGCCATCGAGAACCACAGCGGGCAGTTGATGAACAGCCTCGACTCGCTGAAGGCGTTTATGGACTTCGCCGACCACCCCCGCCTGGGCATCGCCCTGGCGCCGTACCACTTGCAGCGGATCAATGCCTCGGTCGAGGAGGCCATTGCCATTTGCGGCGAGCGGCTGCTGTTCTTCTACGCGTGGCAGGCCCAGCCGGGCACGGCGCAGCTTCCGGGCATCGGGCCGACCGACTTCACCCCCTGGCTGGCCGCCCTGAAGAAGGTAGAATACGGTTGGTACGTGAATCCGTTCATGCACGGCGAGCCCGAACCGGACGCCATGACCACGGCGCTGCGGACTTCGCGGGAGTACCTGCTCGAACGTGCACAGGAGGTGTAGCACGTGTAGGGTGGGTGGTTCCGGCTGTCTCGGCAGCCGGGTTCACCCACCCTACAACTACAACTCGGTCCGGTCCGCGTGGGTGAACCCGGCCGCTACCGCGTCCGGAACCACCCACACTACAACTCCCGCGGGCGGATGCGCGCCTGCACGCGGCCGGGGAGGCCCTGGATGCGGAGGAAGCCCTCGGCGTCGGTCTGGTTGTAGTCGCCGCCGCCTTCCATGGTGGCAATGCCCTCGTCGTACAGACTGTTCGGGCTCGATCGCCCGTCGACCATGACGTTGCCTTTGTACAAGTTCAGGCTCGCCTCACCGGTGACCGGTTTCTGCGTTTCGCGAATCAGGGCCATCAGGGCGTCCATCTTTGCCGCGTACCAGAAGCCGTAGTACACCATTTCGGCCACCTCGGGCGCGAGCCGGTCGCGCAGGTGCATCAGGTCGCGGTCCAACGTAAGCTGCTCGACCAGGCGATGGGCGTCGTAGAGCAGGGTCATGCCGGGCGCCTCGTACACGCCCCGGCTCTTCATGCCCACGAAGCGGTTTTCCACCATGTCGATCCGCCCGATGCCGTTCCGCCCGCCGATGGCGTTGAGCGTTGAAACGATCTCGAACGGATCGAGCCGCTTGCCGTCAATCGCCACGGGTATGCCCGCTTCGAAGGCAATGCGAACGTTTTCCACCCGGTCGGGCGCCTGCTGGGGCGCAACGGTCATGCCGAAATCGACCAG
>SKJM01000634.1 GCA_007122045.1 Planctomycetales bacterium
AAAGAAAAAGACCCGATAACCCTTTTCCCTCAAGACCGTTGGGCTCATGCGCACTCCCTTAGGCTCCGCAACCGACTCCTGGCCACTCTCATTACACGATACATGACGGGCCCCCCGTCGGCAATACCCCCGCACAGAAAGAAAAGGGGGGAAAGAACAAGGTCATTCGCGCATTGGAGCGGTTCAGGATATGGTAAACCAGACCGCCTTCGATAGAACGGGCACGGCGAGGCATGGTCCCCAGTTTGCCGCAAGCCACCTCGAGCCGTCAAGCAGAAAAGGACGCCCGTCTCCCTTTCCCCCCCGTCGAATACCCCCCACCTAATGCCCCAGGCTGGGCGGAAACGGGCCGAGCGGCGAATCGGCGCCCGACCAAAGTGTCCAGTTCCGCCGAATCCGGCGGCCGAGCACGAGTGGAGCCGCCGGCGTGCCGTCCGTCTTGGCTCGCGCCCAGACCGCGAACCCGCAAAATATACCAGCCGAATCTGGCAATATACAATTCCTTGAAGGACAAGCATTCACGGTTCGGAGTTCCTGGAGGGCGAGTCATGCGAGGGCAAGGGAGCAGGTGGTTCGCGATGGCGGCTTGGCCGCTTGCGGCGGCGTTGTTTGCAGGTATGACCTGCGGGGGGTACGCATTCGAGGGAGGCGATACGATGACCGACCATGATCGGGCCGTCGTGGTGGGCGACGGCGACAGCGGGAAAACCGTCGAGCTTGCGAAAGACCAGGAGTTGATCGTGCGGCTGGAGGTCCAGCTCGGCACGGGCTACAGCTACCAGGTGGCGAAGCTCGACCCGGAGGTCCTGGCGCCGGTGGGCGAGCCGGCCATCGAGGAAGGCGAGGGCCTGCCCGGCGGACGGGAGTTCCAGGTGTTTCGCTTTCGCGCGGTGGGCGCCGGCACGGCCGACCTGCGGCTGCACTACCGGCGGCCGTTCGACCCGCCGGACACCCCGCCCGCCAAGGTTTTCCGACTAAAGGTGGTTTGTAACGAGTAACATCCGACCGGCAGACGACGCCCAGCGGCGCGCCGCCTTCCGGTCGTGGATCCGATATCGCGACGATATCGAGTTGACATTGGAAGCGTTCCTTGTGCGAAGGGCCTTCCGATCGGACGTTCTATTGGGGGACGGCCAAGGCCCTTCGACGTTCGTGAAGGAGAAAGCGATGTTCATTCGCGCTCTTCTGTGTACCGCGGCGTTGTTCGCCGCGATGTTTTCCGGCAGCGGGTCGGCCCAGACGGTCCCCGCGCCGAAAGAGTTGGTGGATTGGATTACCGAGTCGGTGCCGCGGGTCCAGCCGGAGGGGTGGCCGGTGAAGCCCGCCGGACCCGAAACCCCGGCGATGGTTCCCATCCAGGCCCTGTCCCAAGCCGAGCCCGGAGTCCCGCCCGACCGCGGCGAGGTCGACTTTGCCCAGCGCGAGCGCGAGGCCCCGCCGGCCATCCGGCAGCGGCTGGCCGCGCTTCGGGCCCGGATTGCGGCCGAGAACCTCAGCTTCGAGGTGGGCTACACCACGGCCATGGACCTGCCGCTGGAATTGCTGGCCGGCACCCGGCTGCCGCCCGACCTGGCGAGGATTGCGGCGGTGCAGAACCGGCGTGCCGCACAAATGCTGGCCATCGACCGCGCCGCGCTGGCAAGATTCAACGCGGCCAAGCCGGGTGTCCTGCCCGAACTGAAGGCCAAGCTGGGCTGCGTGACCACGGCCAGGTCGTTCGACTGGCGCCACTTCAAGAAGGTCACACCGGTGCGGAACCAGGGTGCGTGCGGAAGCTGCTGGGCCTTCGCCGCGCTGGGGGCCTATGAAGGCAATTACGCCATTCGGAACACCTCGCTGGTCAACGCCTCCGAGCAGGACCTGCTAAGCTGCAGCGGGGCCGGATCGTGCGGCGGCGGTTGGTGGGGCCCCTCGTTCGATTACCTCATCGAGACCGGCGTCGCCCGCGAAGCCGACTATCCCTACACCGCCAGCGACAGCCCGTGCCAGGACCCCGGCAGCCGGCCGTATCGCGCGGTTGCGTGGGGCTTCGTGGGAGGCGGCAACCCCACCATCGCGCAGATGAAGGCCGCGTTGTGCGAGTACGGCCCCTTGGCAGTCGGCGTGCGGGCCACGCCCGCGTTCCAGGCCTACACCGGCGGGGTGTTCGACGAAACCGACCCGCTGGCCATCAACCACGGGGTGACGCTGATCGGCTGGGACGACGACAAGGGCGACCACGGCGCCTGGCTGATCAAGAACTCCTGGGGACCCTGGTGGGGCAGCACCTGCGAGTTCGGCAACGAGCGCGGTTACATGTGGATCGCGTACGGTTCGAACCGGATTGGCGAAGGGGCCTCGTGGGTTCGGGCGGAGAACGTGTTCTACCAACTGCCGCCGGGTTGGCAGGAGAAATTCCGCGTGGAGCAAAGGCCGCCTCTGGAGGCGCAGCGCAGGCCCATCCTCGCGCCTAGGCCCAGGGAAGCGCCGCCCCGGGAGACGCCGCCGCGGGTAGTGCCGCCCCGCCGGGAGGTGCCGCCCCGACTGGTGCCGCGCCGAGAGGAGCCGTCCCGAGAAGAGCCGTCCCGAGAAGAGCCGCCCCAGGAGCCTCGCCGCGTGCCCTTGCCGCGTCGGGGGTTCCGGCGGTAGGCACATGGTTGCAAACACGCGCGTGGGTGAACCCGGCCGCGCGACGAGGGCGAAACCGGCCTCCGAACGTTTGGCGCGGCCGGAACCACCCACCCTACGGGATTTTGTAGTACCACGTTCAGATCGGGCGAACCGATCAGGAGGATACCATGTTGATAGCTGCCAGACAGATTCACGGCTGTTCGATCGAGGGCCCCGGCGGGGTCTTCGGCAAAGTCCGGGACCTGCTGTTTGACGGCGAAAGCTGGAAGGTGCGCTATCTCGACGTCGACACGGACGGTTGGCTGCGGGGCCACCGCGTGCTGCTCGCGCCGGAGGCGATCCAGTGCACCGACTATGCGGCGCAACGACTGGGAACGCCGATGACCCGGGAGCAGGTTGAAGCCAGCCCGCCCTTGGAAAGCCACTTGCCGGTGTCGCGCAAGCAGGAAATCGAGGAGGCGCAGTACATGGCCTGGGAAGCGTACTGGGCACACGTCGAGCCGGCTCCCGCAGAGATTGGGACCGGGGCGGACGCAAAGCTCCACAGCACCCACGCCGTGTCCCGATTTCACATCGAAACGGCCGACGGCAAGAGCCGCCACGTCGACGATTTCATCATCGACGACCGCGCGTTGGAGGGCGTGCCTTGGGAAATCCGCTACCTCGTCGTCGACGTACGCCATTGGCTGCCCGGCAAGCAGGTCCTCATTTGCCCGCGTTGGGCCGAGGCAATCGACTGGGGGACGCGGCGCGTCAGCGTCCGATTGACCCGCGAGATGATCGAAAACAGCCCGGAATACCATCCCGACGCGCCGATCAACCGCCGCTACGAAGAAGTGTGCCACGACTTCTACGGCCGGCCGGCGGACTGGGCCGAAACGCCCCATCACGTCTGACCGGCGCCTGACCGAATCATCGGGGCTCATTCGATCACGACCGCCCGCCCGCCCTCGTCGACCAAGGTGTCCCCGTCGACGTGAACCGCGTTCCGCCGGAGGACGGTCGTGCCGGCCTCGGGCGAAATTCGGATGCCGTGCGGACCGTCGTACGTTAATTCGATAGTGTCTGTCCGAAAAAGCCTCTCTGGCCAAGATTTCAGCGGTGAACGGGGCCGAACGGGGGGCGAAGATTGGGCGGCTGTGAGGGAGCGAGTTATCTCGCACAGTGAGAAACGCCGTTG
>SKJM01000774.1 GCA_007122045.1 Planctomycetales bacterium
GATCCGTCGGCCATCGGGCCCGGCATGGCGGTGGCGCTGATCACGACGCTCTACGGCGCCATTACCGCCAACCTCGTCGTGCTGCCCATGGCGGAAAAGCTCGGACATATCAACAAGCACGAGATCCTCGTCATGGAAATCATTGTGCGGGGCGTGATGAGCATTCAGGCGGGCGAGAACCCCCGCGTCATCGAGCAGAAGCTGAGCACGTTCATACCGCCGAAGAACCGCCCGACGGAAGAAGCCGCCTGACCGGTTCCCCTTGTAACCCCACGTGATCCAATATGGGATTTGATCCGGACGACGACGACCAGCCCGCCGGCGTAGCCGAATGGGTGGTCACCTTCGGCGACATGATGTCGCTGCTGCTGACGTTCTTCATCATGCTGGTGTCGATGAGCGAGATCCGGGAGGAGGAACGCTTCCGGTTGATGGTGGAGTCGCTGCGCAAACGGTTCGGTCACGAGACGAGTGTGGTCAGCATGATCCCCGGCCCGACCAGCCCCCGCAGTTCGCCGGTGGAAAAACTGGCCGCCATGGGCCGCGCGCGCCGGGTCGATACGATGCGCGGCGGCGACCGCGTGCGCGCCCCCGTCGGGCAGCACCCCCGCGTGCGAGCCATCCGAACCGCCGACCAGCAAACCCTCGGCTGCGAAATCGTCTTCCCGGAAGGCCGGTGGGAGTTGAGTGAGGCGAACCGGCGGATTCTGCGGGCGACCGCACAGGAGATCGGCGGCAAGCCGCAGAAGATCGAGATTCGCGGGCATACGTCGACGCGGCCGCTGCCCGAGGACAGTCCGTTCCGCAACCACTGGGACCTCGCGTACGCCCGATGCGTTGCGACGATGGACTACCTCACGACGCTGGGGATCGACCCGCGGCGAATCCGCATTTCCGTGGCGGCCGACAAGGAGCCGAAGCACATCGGCCCCGACCGTCTTTTGAGGGAACAGAACCCCCGGGTCGAGGTGTTTCTATTGGACGAGTTGGTCAAGGACTTGGAAGGGACGGCCGACGAGCGCGAAGAGCGTTTCTCGGTGCCCGCCCAGGGAGCGCCGGAATGATAGGCTAAACTTGAGTAACGATTGGTTCAACGACTCGCCGCATATCCGAGCCACAACCCGCCAAGACCATGGCTGAGCAAGGGTTTGAAATACACGACGCGTTGCCCGACGAGGAAGCATCGCCTCGATCGCGGAGTTATCTCGGCAAGATTAAGGCTGCGGTGTTTATTGCCGTCGTGATTGCCATTGAGTGCGCGGTGGCGTATTTCTATATTCCGAGTTCCTCAGAAACAGCGGCCATCGCGGGCGCAACCCTCGGGATCGGCCCGGAGGCGGGCAAGGCGCCCCACCAGGCAGACCAGGACCCTTCCCCCAAGACGGTGGATCAAGTCGAGGTTTTCTTGGGCGATTTCAGCGTCACGTCGTTCCAGCCGGTTTCGAACACGACACTCCGAGTCGATTTCCAGCTCTACGGCACCATTGCCGTGGAAGACGAAGTCGAATTTTTCCACCGAATGGAGGAAAACCGGCATCGCTTTCGGGACCAGGTTATCGTTACTATACGCACCGCCGACATCACCGACTTCACGGAGGCCCAGTTGGGATTGATCCGAAGAAGGGTGCTGGAGAGGAGCAATCGAGTACTGGGCCGGCCGTTGCTGCGCGGGGTCATTTTCAGCGAATTCTCCTTTATTGAGCAGTAGTGCCGACACCACCGGCAGGAATGGATTCCCATGCCCGACGATAAGCTGTTAGATCAAGCCGAGATCGAACGACTGATCAACCAAGCCAAGCCGTCCGGTGGAACGCCCGATTCCGCTGCAGCACCCCCCTCTCCGGGAGGCGCCCCAGCCGACCAGGCACTTGACCAGAGCGAGATTGAAGCCTTGCTGAGTCGGGCGGGTGCCCCGTCCAGCCCCGACCCCACCGCTACGGCGAGAGAAGGGGACCAAGGCGCCAAAGCCGGGAAGCCCACTGGGCAAGACGATACCGGCAAGCTGCTGGGCCGCTCGGGTACCTCGCCCAATGCTGCCGGCCAGACACCGGAACCGGCGGAGCAAGCCTCGCTCACGCCATCGGCTGCCGACGAGGTCGCGCACCAAGATGTCGAGTACCTGCTCAATCAGGCGGAGCGGGCGCTGCAATCGATCGACATGGGAAACGAGCAGGACTTGCCGCCGGGAGTTGCCGCGTTTCGGCTGGAAGAGTTTCCCGGCGCACCCGCCTCGACCGAAGTGGCCACCCTCGACCTGATCCGTGACGTCGAACTCGACCTGAAGATCGAACTCGGCCGTACCCACATGTACTTGGAGGACGTGTTGAAGCTCCGCAAAGGGGCAGTCGTCCCGCTCGACAAACTGGCCGGCGACCCCGTCGACGTGTATGTCAATCAGCGGCTTGTCGCCCGCGGCGAGGTCCTGGTGCTCAACGACAGCTTTTGCGTGCGAATTGCCGAGCTGATTGCGGGCGTCGGAGCGAGTTCCTAACACCCCGAGGAGAGCAAGGATGCCTCCACGACTGTGTATCGCGCTGGTATGCTGCGTTGCCGGTGCGGCCGGTGGCGCATGGGCTGAAGACCGCGTTCCTTCCGTCCCCGCCCCGTGGCCCCCTGCCGACCCGGCATTCGGCCAGCCGTCGCTGGCACAACAATACCTGGCGGTTCCACCGGGTGAGGCGTCGTCCGGTAATCGGACGGAGCCCGCCCCATCGGCGGAATGTCCGCACGACCGAGGTCCCTCCGACTTCCTCAACCAGGGCGGCTCGTTGGCGGAGCCCGGGCAGGAGCCCCAAACCCCGCTTCCGGACACCGCCGCCCCCGCGGGCGAAGCTGCAGGGCCGGACGCGCGCCCGGTCGAAACAGTGCCCCTATTTTCACCCGATGCTTGGGACAGCCGGGGTTCCGGGTTTGCCGTGGCGGAGTTCGACGAGGAGCCCTCGCAGCCCCCGGGGCTCTTCCCCGCGCCCGCGGTTCCTATCCGGCCGGCGCTCCCTTTACCCGACGTGCCGGAGCGGGAAGTCTCGGAGCCGAGCGGTGCGCGCGAGCCGGTCCGGCCGGCGCATCATTTCACCGAAGACGTTCCGGCGCCGGCGAGCGACGAGGCGCCAGCCGACCCGAAGCCACGCGCCGACCGAGAGGCGCCGGACGATCCGGACGATCCGGCCGCGCCGGCGAGGGAACCGCCGCCGGATGCCGCCATGCCCCTGGCGCGGCCACGCGAGGCGATGCCGCTTCAAGCGCCCGGGGCAACCGCTTCGGAAGGCAGCCGGCGCCGCGTGGGCGGCTTGCCTTCGGCCGTGACGGTGGTGGGCGGGCTGGCCATGGTGCTGGGCATTTTCTTCCTGGTGGCTTGGGGAATGCGGCGGGCCGCGCCGAAAGCGCTGACCACGCTCCCCAGCCAGGTGGTCGAGGTGCTCGGCCGTGCCCCGCTGGCGGGGCGGCAGCAGGTTCATCTGCTGCGCTGTGGGAACAAGCTTCTACTTGTCTCGGTGACGCCCGACGCAGCGGAGACGCTGACGGAAATCACCGACCCGGAAGAGGTGGACCGCCTGGCCGGCCTGTGCGAGCAGGTGCGGCCGCACAGCTCGTCGGCGGCCTTTCGCCGCGTGCTCGAGCAGTTCGCTCATGAAGGAGAGGGCGCCTATGAAAGGTAGCGAATGGCCCCGTGGGCGCGCCCCCACGGCCCCGGCGCCCCGCGAGCGGGCCCGGCGCGGCCCCGGCGACGCCCTGAAACGCTGGCAGACCAGCCGCGCGAGGCAGGGGCTTGCCTGGCTCGCCGTGGC
>SKJM01000423.1 GCA_007122045.1 Planctomycetales bacterium
CCGATTCGCCAGCGGCCTGTCCGCCAACGATTTCCTGCGGGCCAACAGCATCATCCATTTCGGGCTGGAGGGCCTGCAAGGCCTGGCCCGCGACGTCCGCGTGCTCGCCACCAAGGAAGGGCTTACCGCGCACCGCGAGAGCGTCGAGTTGCGACTGCGCCGACCGGCGCAAACGAATGACGAATGACGAATGACGAATGACGAATGTCGAATGACGAATGTCGAATGACGAATGTAGAAGGAAATCCAAAATCCGAAATCCAAAATCGTTGCCGCTGACACCTGACACCTGACACCTGACACCTAACCCTTAATGCCCTATTTCCGCCCTGAAATCGCCGCGATGGCCGGTTACACACCCGGCGAGCAGCCCGAGACGGCCGACGTCATCAAGTTGAACACTAACGAGAATCCGTACCGTTGCTCGCCGGCGGTCGACGAGGCGATCGGCGAGGCCGTTGCCCGGGGACTGAGCAAGTATCCCGACCCCACTGCGGGCGCGTTTCGCCGCCTGGCCGCCGAGGCGTTGGGGCTCGGCCCCGACTGGATTCTGTGCGGCAACGGCAGCGACGACATTCTGACGATCGCCACCCGGTCGCTGGTGGGGGCGGGTGAGCTGCTGCGGCTTCCGTACCCCAGCTACGTGCTGTACACCACGCTGGCCGAGATCCAGGGCGCCCGGAGCGAGCAGGTGCACTTCCAGCCCGACTGGTCGCTGCCGGAAGCGTTCGCCGCCGCCGGGGGCGACCTGAAGCTCGTCTTCCTGCCGAACCCGAACAGCCCCTCGGGAACCATGGTTCCGCCGGACGCCGTCCTTCGGTTGGCCGAACGCCTGCCCTGCCCCCTGCTCGTGGATGAGGCTTACGCCGACTTCGCCGAGACCGATTGCGTGAGCCTGGTGCGGCAGTGCGAGCGGGTGATGGTTTCGCGGAGTTTGAGCAAGTCGTACGCCCTGGCGGGTCTGCGGTTCGGCTACCTGGTGGCCCAGCCGCACCTGATTGCCGAGTTCGCCAAGGTGAAGGACTCGTACAATTGCGACACCCTGGCCATCGCCGGCGCAACCGCCGCGCTGGCCGACCAGGCGTGGCTTGCGCAAAACCGGGCCCGAATCCTCGCCACCCGGCAACGCCTCACCGGCGGCATGCGCCGGCTGGGTTTCGAAACGGTCGACTCGCAGGCGAACTTCACCTGGAACACCCATCCGGAACAACCGGTCAAGCCGATGTTCGACGAACTGCGCCGCCGCGGCATTTTCGTCCGATACATGGATTATCCGGACTGGGGCGACGGGCTTCGCATTACGGTCGGGACCGACGAGCAGATCGACGCCTGCCTCGACGCCCTCGCCCGTATGGTATGATTGTTTATCCCCGCCACCACCGGACCTGCCCCGGTGGAGCGATGTTTGGCAACTACCCACACAAGTCATCATGCCCCGAACCGCCACGGTCCAACGCAAGACCGCCGAAACCGAGATCGAACTGTCGCTGAACCTCGACGGCGCCGGGCAGGCCGACGTGCAGACCGGCGTGGGCTTCTTCGACCACATGCTCACGCTCCTGGCCCGGCATTCGGCCTGCGACCTGACGGTTCGCGCCGCCGGCGACCTCGAAGTCGATCAGCATCACACGGTCGAGGACGTCGGCATCTGCCTGGGAATGGCCGTCGAGCAGGCCCTCGGCGACAAGCGGGGCATTTGCCGCTACGGGCACTTCACCCTGCCCATGGAGGAGACGTTGGTCAACAGCGCCGTCGACTTGGGCGGCCGCGCCTACTTCGTGTGCCGGGCCGAGATGCCCAGCCCGAAGATCGGCGATTTCGACAGCGAACTGGTGGCCGAATTCTGGCACGCCTTCGCGCAGCACGCCCGGTGCAACCTCCACGTCGAGGTGCGGTACGGGCAGAACAGCCACCACGTGGCCGAGGGCATTTTCAAGTCGGTCGCCCGCTCGCTCCGCATGGCCCTCTCGCCCGACAGCCGCATCGAGGGCGTGCCGAGTACGAAGGGCACGCTCTGACGCGTGGGCTGCCCGGGCTGCGTTCCGGCTGTTTCGATTCCGTGTGCTTGCTGCCTTCTTGACACCGGGCCGATTATGCAGCAGGAACATTATGTAGCAGGCGCATAATCTGTGCAGCCTTCCCCCGCCGCCTCCCCAAGGGAGCCCTTGCCGTGAAATTGCCTTTCCTGAACCGTGCCAACGAACTTCAACGGCTGGAAAGGGCCCTCGCCAGCCCGGACGGAGCGTTCTGCTGCCTGTATGGCCGCCGGCGATGCGGAAAATCCCGGCTCTTGCACGAGGTGCTGGCCAGGCATACCGGCGTCTATTACGTGGGCGACCGGCGAGAGGCCAGTTTGCAGCGGGCGGCGCTCGCCCGGGCCATCGCGCAACTCCTTCCCGGCTTCGCCGACGTAACCTACTCCGACTGGGAGCCGCTGCTGAATCGCTGGTGGCGGTCGGCGCCCGATGGAGCCGCCCTCTTGTTGGATGAGTTCCCGGCGATGGTCGAAGCCAGCGCCGAACTCCCAAGTCTCCTGCAGAAGATGGTCGACGGCTATGGCCCGCGCCCCGTGCATCTGCTGATCGCCGGCTCCTCGCAACGACTGATGCAGAGACTGGTGTTGGACCAATCGGAGCCGCTGTTCGGGCGGGCGCGGGAAATCCTCAAGATCGACCCGCTCGATATCGCTTGGCTCCCGGACGCCTTGGGAATGACCCGAGCGCCCGACGTGTTGGACGCTTACGCCGCCTGGGGCGGAGTGCCTCGTTACTGGGAACTCGCCCGCGACTACAAGGGACTCTGGCAGGCGGTGGAATCGTTGGTGCTCGATCCCCTCGGCGTCCTGCACCGGGAACCGGACCGACTGCTGGCCGACGATATGCGCGACACCGTGCAGGCTTCCTCGATCCTCGCACTGGCGGGGCAGGGGTGCCATCGGCTTTCGGAAATCGGCGGCCGGCTCGGCAAGCCTGCTACTTCGCTGACGCGTCCCGTGCACCGTCTTGTGCAACTAGGATTATTGCGCCGAGAAACGCCTTTCGGGCGAAGCCCGCGATCGAGTAAGACGACTCTATACTCGGTCGACGATCCGTTCCTGGCCTTCTGGTATCGCTTTGTCGATCCCAACCGGTCTCGCCTGGGCGCCGGCGCCGTCGGTGCCGTCCTGCGCGACGTTCGGCGGGCTTACCCGACGCATGTGAGTGCCATTTGGGAAAACGTCGTACGCGGCGCCGTGCCCCGCTCCGACATCGATGCGAAGGCTTGGAATCCCGCGGCCCGCTGGTGGGGCGCCGGGCTCGACCGGCAGCCGCTGGAAATCGACGTGGCGGCCGAATCGGCCGACGGCGAGAGCCTGCTCCTCGGCGAAGTGAAGCTGCACGCCGCCGCGCGCGACCTTCGGCGGCTGACCGCCGAATTGGACCGCAAGGCGCTGCGGCTCCCTTTCGCCGGAAATTACGCCCGCATTGTCAAGCGGCTATTCGTGGGGAAAATCGGCGGCGACGAACCGACGCCGGAAGGCGTCGTGCCGGCTGCAAGCCTGCTGGGATTGGACGAGCAGGGGGGGGAAGTGAAATAATGCCTGGGGGGCGGTATCCTCGCTCGGGGCCAGACACACAACCTTCGCCGCGGCAGGCGCCAGGCACCCCACTCGAAGCGACACTCAAAAACCGGAGAAGCACAGCATGAACGGCTCACACACGATACTCGCGGCAGTCCTGGCCCTTAGCACGTCCTTCCACGCCGCGGCGAGCGAGCTTGTCTTGGTCGAGCGGGGGCAGCCGCGG
>SKJM01000533.1 GCA_007122045.1 Planctomycetales bacterium
CAAGCGCTCGCGCGGGCCGGGGGCGGTGACGCGCTGGCCGCCGTCGTCGAGCGGCTCGACGACGGCCACGCGACGGTTCGCGACGCCGCGGTCCGCACGCTGGCCACTTGGCGCGACCCGGCCGCCGCCGAACACCTGGCGCGGCTTGCCGAAGCCACCGACGACCTGCGGCATCACGTGGTGGCGGTTCGCGGGCTGGCCCAAATAGCCCAGCCGCTGCCGGAGCAGCCGGCCGATTTCGACACGCTGGGCAAGGCTTTCGCGTTGGCCCGCCGGGAGGAAGAGAAGCGCATGGTGCTGGGGCTGGCCGGGGCCGGCGGCGACCCGGCCGCGCTGGCCATCATCCTTCCCGCCATGGACGATCCCGGGCTCGCCGAGACGGCGGCGCTGGCGGCCGTGGTGATTGCCGAACTGCGGGAAGAGGAGGCCGCCGCCATCCGCGCAGCGCTTTGGAAGGTGCTGGACACGACCGAAGACGACGCCCTGCGCGCCCGCGCCCGAAAAATACTCGACGCCCAATAGACTGTTGGAGTTCACGCTTCAGCGTGTTTTGAATCGTAACCGAAGCCAGAGGAGATTGTTTCGTGAAGTTTTCTTGCAACCTTTCATGCGGGATCCTTGCCGTTGGGCTCATTGCCTCGCTTGCCGCCGTCGGCTGCACGCCGGTGGAGCAGCGCGTGACCGGCGTCACGGGGCCGGCCTCGGTCACCGTGCCGGGTTCGGTCACCGTGCCGCCATCGGTAACGGTGCCCCCGTCAGTGACCACCGCCCCGGCGCTGCTGCCCGACGAGCCGGATCCGGCCGAATGGGCGGCTCCCGAAGCGGAACCCGGCGAGCCGTTCGAACTGGCGCAGTTCGACCACCCCGCCGACCCGCCGCCATCCGATACGGTGGTTGCCGAGCGGCCGATCGTGCCGCTGGGGAACCTGGTGGAGATCGACCTCGAGTTGCCGCACCCGGCGTTTCGGGGAACCCCGGTACCGATCGACGAGCCGCACGTCGAGAAGCCGCTGGGCACGCCGCGGCCGCCGTTCCTCGCGCCGGAGGGGACGGCCAACTTGGCGTTGGGCCGGCCCGTCTCGGCCAGCGACCCCGCGCCCCCCGCCGGCGAACTCGACTACATCACCAACGACGACAAGGAAGCGTCCGACTTCGGCTACCTGGAGCTTTCCCCCGGCACGCAATGGGTGCAGATCGACCTCGGCCGGCCGGCAACCATCTTCGCCGTGCTCGTTTGGCATAACCACGCCGAGGCCCGCGTGTACCGCGACGTCATCGTGCACGTGAGCCACTGCCCCGACTTCCTCGACGCCGAAACCGTTTTCAACAACGATTACAACAACACGTCGGGGCTCGGTGCGGGCAGCGACCTGGGCTACGTCGAAACCGCCGAGGGCAAGCTGATCGACGCCCGCGGCGTCGAGGGCCGCTACGTGCGGCTCTACTCGCGTGGCAACCACATCGACGACAAGAATCACTACACCGAAGTGGCCGTCTACGGCATCCCGCTGGAGACCGGCGAGTAATTCGGCAATCGCCAGGCTGGAAGCTTGCCCGTAGGATGGACATTCCTGTCCGTCGTTGGCTGACGGACAGGGATGCCGATCCTATGATAGAGACGGACAGGAATGTCCATCCTACGTCGCTGACGGACAGGAATGTCTATCGTGCGATGTGGTCGTAAGTCATGTTCGCTTGGTGCCGCGACCAGTGTCCTTTCCGGGGCTTTGATGACACCCATGCCGTCCCTTCGCATCAGCTCGGTCGCCGCGGCCGCTGGGATGCTCGCCATCCTGGCCGGGGGCGCGGCGCTGCGCCTGGCCGACCTGCCCAACCGGCCGATGCACTGCGATGAAGCGGTGCACGGCGTCAAGTTCGGGCACCTGCTCGAAGACGGCACCTACGTCTACGATCCGCACGAGTACCACGGGCCCGGGCTGAACTACCTTACCCTGCCCGTCGCCCGCGCGGCCGGCGCCCGCCGGGTGACCGAGGTGACGGAAACGCACCTTCGGCTGGTGCCCGCCGTGTTCGGCATGCTCCTGATCGGGTTGCCCTGGCTGCTGCGCCGCGAATTGGGCACCGGCCCCGCGCTTGGCGCCGCCTTGCTGACGGCCCTGTCGCCCGCCATGGTCTTCTTCAGCCGGTACTACATCCAGGAGATGCTCCTGGTGGCGTTCAGCTTGCTGGCCGTTGTGGCGATGTGGCGCTGGTCGAGGTTCCTCGACGCGGCCGGGAGTATGGAACCGCAGCAGGCGGGCCGGGCGCGGGCCCTCCGCGCCGTTGGCTGGCTGGTTGTGCTCGGGGCGGCTATCGGCTTGATGCACGCCACCAAGGAAACGTGCGTGCTGGCGCTGGCGGCCATGGCTGTGGCGGGCGCGGTCACCTTGCCCGGCCTCTGGAGCAACTGGAAACGTCCCACGGTGTCCGTACTGTTCGTTGTGGCGGTGGTGGGCCGCACGTGCACTCGTGGGAATATTATCTGCAGAACCTGTTCTTCTGGCCCGCCGGCCGAGGCAGCTATTGGTCGGAAGGCTTGATCGGCGCGCTGGCCGTGGCGGGCGCGGCCGCCGCTCTTGTGGACCAGGGGCTCGACGACCGCCGCCGCCGGTTCGCCCGGTTCCTGGCGGTCTACACGCTCCTGCTGACCGCCGTGTACTCGGCGCTGCCCTACAAGACGCCCTGGTGCTCGCTCGGCTTCCTCAGCGGCATGATTCTGTTGGCGGGCATCGGCGCGGGGGCCGTGCTCCGGTCGCTACCCGGCCTCGCCTTCAAGGTCCCGGCCGGGGTTCTGCTCGCCGCCCTCGCCGCGCACCTGGGGTGGCAGGCGTACCAGGCGAGTTTCGTCGATTACGAGCATCCCCGGAATCCGTACGTGTACTCGCACACGACGAACGACGTGCCCCTGCTAGTCGGGCAGATCCGCGAGATCGCCGCGCACCACGCCGACGGAACGGCCATGCACGTCCAGGCGATTTGCCCCGATCACGACTACTGGCCGCTGCCGTGGTGCCTGCGCGACTTCCCGACGGTCGCATGGCTCGACGCCGTTCCCAAGAGCCCGCCGGCGCCGGTGATCGTCACGCAGCCGGAAGCCGAACAGGACCTGCTGCGGTACCTGTACGTGGAGCAACCGCCCGGTCACCGCAACCTGTACGTGCCCCTGCCCCCGCCGGAAGGCCGGGACGAGTGGATGTTCCGCCCCAACGTCCCGCTCCGGGTCTACGTGCAGCTACGTCTCTGGGAAACCTACCGCACCGCGCGCGAACGCTGACGTGTTGCCAGCCTGCGCGAGCCTATAAACGCACGCCAATGCGGGCGGCGCGGATGATCAGGGCGCGGCGGAAGTACTGGAACCGGTGCCGGGTGTTCTTGCTTCGCGCCCATTGGAAGGTGCTCTCGACCATGGCGGCGGGCAGGCGTTGGCTCGCCGGGCGGCGCGCGTTGTTCACCCGATCGACCACGTCGTCGATGAATCCGTCCTCCTCCGGACGCGCCGTATGAAGCGCGTGCTTCATCTCCTCGGCCGTCAGGCTCATTCGCTGGCCATGTGCGACCCTCGGGAGAGACAGAATCGCGGCAAGAAGGGCAAGCAGGGCAAGGCAGGCATACTGGGTACGCATGGGGCACGATCTCCACTCGAAGGCAAAACGAAATCGACCAAGCGGGCCCGGCGAAATGCCGGAGCGGCGGCTCGGCGGTAGGCTCGGGCCGACTTGTACCCCAAACGACCTCGAAGATGCAAGGCCGGATTGTCCTCCCCCGCTTAGGGGTGCAGGAA
>SKJM01000443.1 GCA_007122045.1 Planctomycetales bacterium
CCGCCCTGGGCCATGAACCGTTCCTTCACGCGGTGGAACGTCAGCCCGTCGTAAAAACCGTCCTCGACCAGCGAGATGAAATTGGCCACGGTGTTGGGGGCCTGCTCCTCGAACAACTCGATCTCGATTTCGCCCTTGTTCGTATGGAGCACGACGCGGGGCAGGTTGCGAGCGGCCGTTTCGGCCTCGCGCAGCTCGCGTTCCTCGGCCCAAGCCTCGCTGCTGTAGGCAAGCGCGGCGGCGCACTTGCGCCCGGCGTCGTCCAGCGCGTTCATCTCGTGGGCCCGGCGAAGGTGCAGCCGGGCCAGCTCGAACTGGTTCGTGTTGTATGCCGCCACTCCGGCAATGTTATAGAGTTGCGGCATCCGCACCTCGTTGTCGAGCAGAAGCTGGGCCAGGCGAAGCGCGTCTTCATACCGCTCGGCGGCCATCTCCATGCCCAGCACGCCCAGGAGGAAACGGGCCAGGTTCTGGTTCGACGACGGGTCGTCGACAAACGCCAGGACCGCCGCGTCGATCAACTCGCGTTCGATCGCCTCGCCTTGCCGGACCACGTCGTCGTACCGCGCCTCGATCGGCTCGCGGCGCGCCGGGTGCGCCGTCCGGTATTCGACGTCGAGTTCGCGGAGTTGCTTGAGCACCTCTTTCCACCGCTCGAACGTCCGCTCGAACGCCTCTTGCTCCCGGCTCTTCCGCTGCGCCGCCCGCGCCGCGCGGTCGGAGCGCTCCAGGGCCGTGGTGTCCGGCGCAGGGCCACAGCCGGCCAACGCCGGCAACGCGGCCAGCAAGGCACCGAGGGCGCAGGCGGCCAATGGGCCTCGGAGGTGCTGAAAGGCGAAGACCACGAAAATGCCTCTCCTGGTACGCATGGCTCAGTTGGGCGAGCGGCGGGGCGAAGTTGCCCGCTCGGCTCACCTACTTTCATTCTAACGCGTTTGGGCGAAACCGAGTAGCCGGGCACTGTTGCCAATCACGCCGATCTCGCCGACCACGTGCAGGGCGGCCCCCATCAGCGGCCCGATCTGGCCGATCGAAGCCAGCCACACGAACCCGATCGAGATGACCGCGCCGATGAGGATGTTCTGGTTGATCGTGCGGCGGGTGGCGCGGGCGAGTTCCACCGTCAGGGGCAGGCGGCCCAGGTCGTTGGTCATCAGGGCCACGTCGGCGCTCTGCAGGGCCACGTCGGAGGCCACCGCCCCGAGGGCCACGCCCACGTCGCCGCTGGCCAGGGCCAGCGCGTCGTTCACACCGTCGCCCACCATCATGACGAACCCGCTCTCGCACTCGTGCCGCACCACGGCCAGCTTCTGCTCGGGCAGGACCTCGGCAATGACCTCATCGGCCATCAGCGTCGCGCCAATCTGCTCGGCCACCTCCCGCCGGTCGCCGGTCAACAGCACGGCCCGGCGAATCCCCAGCGTCCGCAGGGTCTCGACGGCCTGGCGCGCTTCGGGCCGGGCCACGTCGGCCAGCAGCAGGCAGCCGAGGGGACGAATGGCGCCGCTAGCCGGGTCGCGTTCGGCCACCCACACCACCGGACCGGGGTGCGAGGGATTCTCCGGCGCATCGACCCCCTCATCGACCAACCATTCGCGCCGGCCCAGCATCGTGGTGTGCGAGTTGCTGCGGGCCCGCACGCCCTTGCCGGGCAGTTCCTCGACGTTCGTGCCGGGAAGCGGCGGGGGTGCGACGATGCCTCGCGTGGCGGTCGCCTCGACCACCGCCCGCGAAACGGGATGCCGCGAGGCCGCAGCGCACGCCAGCGCCCGCTGCAGCAGCGCCTCCTCGCCCATGTCGCCGACGGCCTCCACGCCCACCAACTCCAGGCGTCCCAGGGTGACCGTGCCGGTTTTGTCGAGCACCACGGTATCGACGTCGGCGAGGGCTTCCAGGAACTTCGTATTCTTGATCAGGATGCCCAGCTTCGACGCCGCGGCCAGCGCCGCCACCATGGCCGTGGGGCCCGCCAGAATGAACGCGCCGGGGCAGCCCACAATGAGCACGGCCACCGCCCGCGACATGTCGCGGGTAATGAACAGCACCACGGCGGCGACAATCAGAATGACGGGCACGTAATAGCCGGCGTACTGCTCGATGAGCTTCATCACCGGCGTCTTCGACTGCTCGGCCTCTTGCAGCAGTTCCACCACCCGGCCCAACGCCGTCTTCGAGCCGGTCTTGGTCACCCGAACGGTCAGCAAGCCCGAAAGGTTCACCGTGCCGGCGTAGACCTGGCTTTCCGGGCCGACGTCCTCGGGGGCCGATTCGCCGGTGATCGACGACTGGTCGACCGCCGAGATGCCCTCGACAATTTCGCCGTCGGCGGCGATGGTGTCGCCGGGCCGCACGACGATCCGGTCGCCGGGGCGGAGGATTTCCGGGGCAACGTCCTGCTCGCCGTCGGGCGTGAGGAGGGCGGCCGAGCGGGCATGCAGGTGCCGCAGGCCCTCGATGGCCGCCTGCGCGCCCAGCACGCTCCGTTCCTCGAAAAAATGGCCCAGGTGCAGGATGACCGGAATGAGCGTGGCCGTGATGAAATCGCCGTACATCATCGCGGCCAGCGTGGCCAGGGCCACAAGCTGGCTGGTCATCGCGCCCTTGTCGCCGGTGATCAGCCCGCGGGCGGCCTCCACAAAGACCGGCGTGGCCACGATCAGCGCGGCCAGGGCGATGATCAACTCGGCGATGTTCGCCAGGTCGGCCGGCCCGTACTGTAACTGGATCCAGCCGACGGCCAACAGCGCGGCGGCCAGCATGGCCGTGCCGAGCTGCACGACGATCCGCGCGCGCTCGGTCAGCGTCAGCGGGACGTCGAGCGAGTGTTCCAGGCGGGTCGAGACGGGCGCGGCCAACGAACTCACGGTTGCACCTCCAGGGAAGACGGCAGGATCATGCGCGAGCCGGCCGGCAGGTGGATGCGCCGGCCTACGTTCGACAACACCTCCTCGAGCGTTTCCATCAGCAGCCGCTGGCGGACCACCTCGGGATTGTTCCGGTACTCGGCGTACACCTGCTTAAAGACAGAAAGTTCCGCGGAGGCTTCGGCCATGCGCGTATTTTCGTACGCCTCGGCGGCCCGGATCATCCGGTTCGCCTCGGCCTCGGCGGCGGGAATCTTGCTGAGGACGAACCCCTCGGCCTCGCGGCGCTGGGTGGCCATCTCGATCCGCGCGCTCTGCGCGTCGCGGAAGGCGGCCACGACGTGCCGCGGGGGGTGAATCTCGGCGAACTCCAGCGCCGAAATCTGAATCCCGCAGTCGATCGCGTCGAGCCGCTCCTGGGCCCGCCGCTGAACCAGCGTCGCCAGGTTGGTCACGGCGCCCGGCGCCTCCCCGCCCGCCTGCTGACGCCACACGTCGTCGATGGTCCAGCCAGCCACGGTCTGCGTCAGCGCCGCCAGCACGGTATCGTGCAGCATGCCGTCGGGATCGTCCATGAACAGCCGAAACCGGATGGGGTCGGTCACGCGGTAGCGGGCCACCAGCCGGGCCTGAATGACGTTCTGGTCGCCGGTCAGGCAGTAGCCCTCGGCGATGGGGTTGATCTTGTCCAGGGCGGCCAATTCGTCGATCGGCTTCCACACCTCGTCGATGACCACTCGCCCCTCCCACTGCGGGCCGGGAACGAGAACCAGTTGGTCGATGGGAAACGGCAAGGCGAGCACGAGGCCGGGCTGCCTGATCTGCTCGGCCCGCGACGCCCCGCTGAGCCGCCCGAACCGCAGCAGCAGC
>SKJM01000653.1 GCA_007122045.1 Planctomycetales bacterium
AAGCGGAAGGGGAGCAACGCCGTTTGGGTGGCCGACGGCGTGCAGCAGCGCATGGCGGAACTCGCCGCCGCCGGCCTGCTGCCCGACGGCGTGCACTACCGCATCACCCGCGACTACGGCGAAACGGCCAACGAGAAGGTCAACGACCTGGTGGCCAGCCTGGGCATCGCCGTGGTGACGGTCATCGCGCTGATCGGCGTGGTCCTCGGCTGGCGGGCCGCGCTGGTCATCGCCCTGGCCGTGCCGGTATCGTACAGCATCACGCTGTTCATTAACCTGCTGGCCGGCTACACGATCAATCGGGTGACACTGTTCGCCCTGATCCTGTCGCTGGGCCTGCTGGTCGACGATCCGATTACCGACGTCGAGAACATCGTCCGCTACTTCGGCATGAAGAAGCTCAAGCCGCGCGAGGCCACGGTGAAGGCGATTCGGGAGGTGCAGCCGGCGCTGATCCTCTCCACCCTGGCCATCATTGCCAGCTTCGCGCCGCTGATGTTCATCACCGGCATGATGGGCCCCTACATGGCGCCCATGGCGATGAACGTGCCGCTGACGGTAACCGTTTCGACCTTCGTCGCCCTGCTCATCACGCCCTGGGTGGCGATGGTGGCCCTGCGGGGTGCGGCCCAGAAGAAAGAAGGCGAGCCCGAGTACGATCCCACCGGCGGCGTCCTGTACCGGATCAGCCGCGCTGTGCTCGGGCCGGTGCTGAATTCGCGCCGGGCAAGCTGGGGCGTACTGGGCGGAGTGGCCGTGCTGCTGGCCGCCGCGCTGGCCGTGCCCGCCTTCCGTGTCGTGCCCCTGAAGATGCTCCCCTACGACAACAAGAACGAGTTCCAAATCGTCATCGACATGCCCGAGGGAACCACCCTCGAACGCACCGACGCGGTGACGCGGCAGTTGGGCGAGCACCTGGCGGGCGTTTCGGAAGTGACCGACTTGCAGATGTACGTGGGGCTGGCCTCGCCGATGGACTTCAACGGCATGGTGCGCCACTATTTCCTTCGCCGGGGGCCGCACCTGGCCGACATCCGCGTGAACCTGGCGCCGAAGGACCGCCGGGCCCAGCAGTCGCACGCCATCCTGCTGCGGTTGCGCGACGACCTGACGGCGATCGGCGAGGCGGCCGGGGCGAACATCAAGCTGGTCGAGGTGCCGCCGGGGCCGCCGGTCATCGCCACGGTGACCGCCGAGGTGTACGGCCCGCCCGAGGCCCGGTATGACGAACTGATTGCCGCCGCCCGGCGCGTGAAGGCCCGCGTAAAGCGCGAGCCGCTGCTGGTGGATATCGACATCAGCGCCGAGGCCGATCAGCCGAAGGTGGTGTACGAGACCGACCAGCCGAAGGCGGCGCTTTCGGGCGTATCGAAGCAGACCATCGCCGAGACGCTCAACTTTGCGCTGGACGGCCTGCCGGCCACCGTGCTGCAGGTGCCCGGCGAGGTGAACCCGCTTTGGGTCAACCTCGAGGTGGACCGCTCGAAGCGCTCCTCGTTGGCCGACCTGGACGAGCTGTACGTCCGCGGCAAGCAGGGGCAGATGGTCCAGATCGGCGCCCTCGGCGAGTTCGTGGCAGAGCGCGACGGCGAGGCGATCCTGGAGGACAAGACGATCTATCGCAAGAACTTGCGGCGGGTGGTGTACGTGTTTGCCGACGTGGCCGGCCGTCCGCCCGCCGACGCCATCCTCGACATCCAGTTCGACCAGGTGGCCGACGGGGACGGTCCCAATTTTCGCGGCACCACCACCGGCGCGGGCAGCAATCCACCCGCTGAAGCCGCGAAAATGGGACGGTTCCCTTCGCCTACGGAGCCCCGCCCCCTGGCCGCCCGCACCTGGCTGCGGCCCGGCGGCGGCGTGCCCTGGGCCATGCCGCCGGGGTTCACCGTCGAGTGGGCCGGCGAGGGCGAGTGGAAGATCACGCTCGACGTGTTCCGCGACCTCGGCCTGGCCTTGGCCGCGGCGCTGGTGGGCATTTTCGTCATCCTCATGTTCCAGACCGGCTCCCGCCTGCTCCCGCTGGTCATCATGCTGGCCATCCCGCTGACGCTCATCGGCATCATGCCCGGCTTCTGGCTGCTGAACCTGCTGGTCGACCGGCCGGTGGGCGGCTACCCCAACCCGGTGTTCTTCACCGCCACGGCCATGATCGGCATGATTGCCCTGGGCGGCATCGTCGTGCGGAACTCGGTGGTGCTGATCGACTTCATCAACCAGGCGGTGGCCGAGGGAACGCCCATGCGGGAGGCGATCATCCAGAGCGTGGCCGTCCGCACGCGCCCCATCGTGTTGACCGCCGGCACCACGCTGCTGGGCAACTGGGTCATCACGCTCGACCCGATCTTCTCCGGCCTCGCCTGGGCCATCATCTTCGGCATCCTCACCTCGACCGTATTCACGCTCTTGGTGGTGCCCGTGGTGTACTGGCTGATTTACGGGCGCGCGGGGCAGCGGACAGGCGACTGAGCTCTTCCCGGGCATCCAGCCGTGGATTGCGAATCGGCGGAGAATAGGACCATTGGAGTCGCTTCGCGTCCTGATCGGAGACAGCATTAGCGAACGTGGTTACCGTCGTGCAGCGCTTTCCGACTGCGGATACGGAGCATGTTCTTCCGCACCAGCGGCGCAAGGCGCGGTGGGTTTTTCGCGGCGCTCGGATTGGCGCAGAAACTCAACGTATTCTTCCACGTTGTTGCCGAACCGACGCGAGATCTCACATCGAATCCTGCGCGTGTCTTTCACGATTGGGGCATCATCCATCGTCTTCTCCCTCACCGATGTCTCAATGTACACTCTTTTCATAGCTTCGTGCCCTGGGGCGCAATATGGTTCATTGTACTGGCGTCATCGGATCGTGTCAACCCGTTTGAGACAACGGTCATACAGATTGATGTCGCCCTGCAGTTGAAATATACGGGGCTGTGGCCCACTGGGGGGGTGGCCCAGGCTTCGCTCGGCTCAGCTTGCTCTGCGAGCCTTGGGCGAAACTCGCCTGGCGGGGCGGATGCCTGGACTCGACCATCTTGTTGTACGACGGATTGACACCCACTGCGACGACCTGTCGCAGCCAGTCGCCGGCCCTTGCATGCCCGCTTTCGCAGATCAGAGCGCGCGAAGCCCGACGGAAGGCTCACTCGCTTGGCACGTGCCTTGCACAATACCTTACCTACCTGTTTAACTTTCAACAACGTATCTTTCAGGAGCATAGCGATGGCAACCGACTTGCCTGAAAAGTTGATCGAAGACTTCGAACGCGGCACGCTCAACCGGCGCCAGCTCGCCTCGCGGCTGATGGGCCTCGGCGCGGCCATGGCCGTGGGCAGCACGGCCGTTGGCGCGCGGGCGGACGAAGAGCAACCCCAAAGCACCTTCACCGCGACGGGGCTGGACCACGTGGCCCTGGACGTGAGCGACATCGACCGCTCCCGCGATTTCTATGTGAAACACCTGGGGCTCGAGGTGCTCCGCGAGAGCGCCACGTCGTGCTTCCTAGGCCGCGACGGCCGGTTCTTCCTGGCGCTGTTCCGACGCGACCCCGTTGGGATGAACCACTACTGCTACGTCATTCCCGATTACGATCCCGCCGAGGTGGTTCGGGCCCTCGAGACGGCAGGCCTGAAACCCCGGCGCCGGAACGGCCGCGTGTATTTCGACGATCCCGACGGACTCGTCGTTCAAGTGACCGGCCCGTGAAGTCGCCTCAGCGTCTCCGCCTTCACTTTTTGCCAGGCCAGCGTACCCCAAAGCCGCCTACTTCCACGCCAGCGC
>SKJM01000706.1 GCA_007122045.1 Planctomycetales bacterium
ACATCGGCCTGACCAACACCCTCGACGATGAGAACCTGCTGGCCGGCTTCGTCACCACCAACCGCGACTGCCAGTACGGCCTCGACGGGCTCGACTTCGACAGCCAGGGCAACCTGTTCCTCGGCAACTTCGGCGACGGTTCCCTGCACAAGCTCACTTTCGACGACGAGGGCAACGTGGCCAGCAACACCATCTTCGCCCAGACCGACTTCGACACGCCCATGGACCACCCCCGCTTCCGGGAGAAAATGGTCCGCGCGAAGATGCGGAGCATCGACGGCATTTGGATCGACGAGAACGACTACATCTACGTGGCCGACTTCTCGAACAACGCCGTCTGCCGCGTCGACCCGGAAGGGAACATCACCGTCCTGGCGCAAAGCCCCGACACCGACGGCGCCGACGGCGGGCTGGACCAGCCGGCCGAACCGATCATCTGGCAAGGGAAGCTCGTGGTCACCTGTTTCGACGCGGTCGTGGGCAAGGACAAGGTGAACACCGGGCACGACGCGCCGCACACGATCGCGTATATTCCGTTGGATTAAGATCGCCGATGCCTTCCTGCCGGAAACGCGCGCTGCTGGCGCCGGCCTACTACGCGCACCGGATGCACCTAGTCGTCGGCCCCGGTGGCGGTGTGCAGGATGACAGTGAAGGTGGTGCCCTGGCCGAGGGCGCTTTGGACGGTCATGCGGCCGCCCATCTCGTTGATGAGCATGCGGCAGAGTCCTAGGCCGAGGCCCGTGCCGCCCGCCTCGCCGCGGGTGGTGTAGAAGGGCTCGAAGATACGTTCCATTTCGACGCGGGGGATGCCCACCCCGGTGTCGCCCACCTCGACGGCCACGCAGTCGGCGGTGTCTTCGTCGGTGCGGGCCAGCGCGTAGCTGCGCAGGGTGAGGGTGCCGCCGCGGGGCATGGCGGCCAGGGCGTTGGTGCAGAGGTTGAAGAACACCTCCTGGAGCGTGTAGTGGTCGCCCAGCACGAGCGCGACCTCGCCCAACTCGGTCTCCACGCGGATGTTCGGGCCGTGGTGGGTGCCCAGCACGGCGAGGGTGCCCTCGATGGCGCGGTTGACGTCGGTCGGGCGGAGGGTGATGCCGCGGGGCCGGGCGAAGGCCTGGACCCGCTTCGCCGTGCGTTCGATCCGTTCGAGGGCTTCGGCCATCATCTGGATGTACTCGGTCAGCCGCAGATCGTCCTTCACCCGCTCGCCCACCCGCTGCAGGCAGTTCTGCACGCCGTCCAAGGGGTTGGCGATCTGGTGGGCGATGCCGGCCACAAGCTGCCCGATGCCGACCATCTTCTCCTTCTGGCGGAAATCGGCGAACGCGCGGTCGACGTAATGGTGGATCGACGTGGTGAAGTACACCGACATGCCCATGGTGCTGGCGAACGCTACGAACAGCCCTACCAGGTACAGCCCGTCCAACGCCCGCGCCGTCGGCGGACCGGCGTCGGTCGGGTAGCGCAGGGGAAACACGGGAATCCATCCCAGGTATTCCAGCAGCAGCACGGCGCCCACCAGGCCCACGGCCATGGCCGCCACCCGGTACGGCGTCCATCCGTGGAGGTACATGCTGGCGATAATCATGTGGAACACGAAGAAGAACAGGAAGGGGTTCCGGGCGAGGTCGGAAAAGTACAGCAGGAGCGTCAGCGCCACCAGGTCGCAGGCCACCTGGCGGAAGATGCTCCGCTCGACGTTCAAATCGCCCGCCAGCGTGCGCCGCTGCGACCATTCGAAGCCCAGGTTGTAGGCCGCCATGCCTCCCACCACCAGGTAAAGCGGCAGCGGACGGACCACTACGCCGAGCACCGAGGAGGTGAACCACACCGACAGCAGTGCGGCCGCGCACGCCAGCCAGCGGAGGCGAATGAACCAGCGGGCGCCTTCAGGAGAAAGTCGCATGGGACGATCAGTCGCCTGGCGGCCGCTCCTCCGACGGGCACACGGCCACCGTGGCGGTGCGGCGGTCCACATCGAGCGTTACGACGATGGCATCGTCGATTCGAACGCCCTGCTTGCGCAGGAAGGCCCCCAGGCCCCAGGCTCGGCCGTCCTTGGTGGCCAGGGCGCCGATCACGTCGCCTTCCGGCCCGAGCAACTGGAAACGCCCGCGTACTACGTCCTTCAGCGCGGCGGGAATGGTGATCACGGCGTACGTGCTCGCCGCCTTGGAAAGCCGATACTTCAACCATACGCGGCCGTCGCCGGTGCGGCCGTGGCCTTCGAGAACGCGGTGGGCAAGGCGCTCGGCGCGCCGGCGGCTGGAAAGCGACTTCAGTTGCCCGGCACTGGCGCTGGCGCCCAGCAGCCCGTACACGCTGTGCCCGAGCTGCGCAATCACCGGCGACCACGCCAGGAATGCGTGAAAGCTGAACCGGTTCATGCCGCCGGAAACGCACAGGTCTTCGAGTTGCCCGCGGTCCATCACCGGCCCGTGGGCCATGAGCGTTTCCACCAGTTTGGCCTCGACGCCGGTGAGTACCTTCTTCCAGTCCTTGGGAGGATCGCCGATAATCCGTTTGCCCTCGACGCGCACCCTGGGCATCCGGCGGCAAAACTCCAGCAGCACGTGCTCGGGGGGCAGCTCGCGCCACAGGCGGCGGTTTCGCCGCATCGCCTCGCGCAGCGCGCCGACCGACACCTCGCCGGCCACCGACAACACCTTCTCGATCGTCTTCGGCAGCCCGTGCTTGGCGATCGCCCCGACCCGGAACCACCGTGCCTTCCGATCGAGCCAAACGAAACCGGGCAGCGCCTCGACGGCCCCCGCCACGACGCGCTCCTTCGAGCGGCCCGGGACCCGCTGGGCCACCTGCCCGCACACCCGCTCCAGCGTGGCGATGCCGTGGTAGTAGATTTCGCGGCGGGCGATCTCGATGGCGGCGGCCACCAACTCGGCATCGCCGTCGGCCACGACCAGCCCCACCCGGCGCCGCCGGGCCATGCCCACCCACTGAAGCGAGAATCCCACGGGCCGCTTCAGCAGCTCGGCGGCCACGAGCAGTCCTTCCACCCCCATGCCGACCGCCGTCAGGCCCTCCTCGGCCAAATACGAAGCCATCTGCGGTGCCGCGCACGGCGTACGCCGCTCCATCAGCGCCACGGCCCGCTCCACCACCGGCGCGAAGATGCGTTCCGGGCGCTTGTGCCTGCGGATCAGCTTCGCGCAGATTTGCCGCGTGCGTTCCCGCGTAATGCCGAACCGGTCGCCGATTTCCGACAGGGTGTGCTGCTTGCCGTCGGTCCAGCCGTAATACCCCAGCAGGATGTCGCGGTTGCGATCCACGACGCCGGCGGCGAAGATGCGGATCAATTCCTCTTCAATGGTCAGGTTGGCCGCCTCTTCCATTCCCACACAAAGTTGTTCGATCTGCAGGGCGGCGAAGCCGGGGTCCGGGGGGGCGTGGCAGCGCCCGAGCACGCGTCGGGCCATGTCGGCCGCGGTGGTCGCCTCCACGTCGACGGCGCGAATCGCCTTGCCGAAGCGGGGGTCGTCGGCATCCACGCGCGCCGCCTCAGGCATCGCCGCCAGCCGCTCGGCCGCCGCTGCCAGACCCGGATCGGCCGCCGACTGCCGCCCCAGAATCGTCTCCAGCGCGCTGAGCAGATCGATCAGGCACCGCGGGCCGAAGGACCGCAAGCCGAGGATCTCGCCGATGGTGTGGTCGCCCAGCGACGCGAAGTCTTTGTCGAACCCCTCCCGCGAAAGGCACAGGTACGTGCGGTGCTCCAGCGGGAGGTCGCCCAGGCGCAT
>SKJM01000678.1 GCA_007122045.1 Planctomycetales bacterium
GTCGGGCAGGCCGTCGTCGAGCCATTCGACCTGCTCGAACCAGGCGTGCATGAGGGTGCCGCGGTCCAGCGCCGGGCCCCCCTCGACGTTCATCGCCGTGGCGAGCTTCACGTGATGCCCCCCTTCCAACCCCGAGGGACTCACCCGCTCCAGACCGCGCCGCGCCTGCTCGGGAGGCGGAGCCAGCTCGATAGCCAGCGGCTCGGCCGCCGCCGGGGCCTCCGCCGGGGCAGCCGGCTCGCGCAAAATGCCCGCGGCCCGCGCCCGGCCATGCCAGTCGGCCTGCCCGTGCTCGAAGACGATGGTTTCCGGTTCGATGCGGCCGCCGCCGGTCAGCGCCATGCGAAGCACGCCCGCGGCGGTCGATGGAACATTCCGCTCGCGCTCCGACGAGGGCGCCACGACGCACCACAGGGCGTGAATGGGCCGTGTCAGGGCCACGTACAGGATGCACAGCGTCTCCTCGACCTTCACCCGATCGTCGGCGTCGAACGCCGCCGCCAGGCGCTCGGGCAACAGGGGGCGCAGGTGCTTCGGCACGTACCGGCACACCTGGTCGATCGGCTCCGACGGCTTCGGCCGGCCGACCACCAGCGACGGCGTGCCCGGGCGCAGTGAGAAGTCGAGTTCCGGCAGGACGACCACGTCGAACTGGAGCCCCTTCACCTGGTGATAATTCATCACGCGCACCGGCGCCGCGGTGGGCGACTCGACCCGCCGCTGCTCGACCATCGCCACGAACGCGTCGGTGCGCGTGGTGGCGGCTGCCTCGTAGCCGTAGCCCAACTCGACAAGCTGCACGAGGCGGCTGAGGTCGCGGGCGTCGCAGTGTTCGGCCAGCCGCTCCGCCCAGTCGTACAGCACCGGGCCGTAGCCGGCGTCCATCAAGCGGCGGCGAATGGCGCCGGCGAGGCGCAGGACCGCCGACCGGTCGGTGTGGTCGGTGAACCCGAGCGCCGCGCCCAGCGGCGAGCTGGCCACGTGGAAGCCCGCCACCGTATCGCCCGGATGGTCCACCAGCCGCAACAGCGACAGCACGAGTTGTACGGCGGGCGAATCGGTCAGGGGGTTGCCGCCCTCCTCACTGGCGTCGACGCCGGCCCGGCGCAGGCGGTAGATCAACCGGGCAACCGAGGCGTTCCGCCGCACCAGCACGCCGATGGAGCAGCCGGGGGCCTCCTCGTGCAGCCGCTTGACCACCGCGGCGGCGTGGTCGAGCGTCGTGTTCCCTTGCGGCTGCCCCTCCGGCGCCCGCGGGGCCGCGGCGATGCGGCAGTAGCCGGGCAGGGCCTCGCGGGCGGTCGAATGTTCCGTGAAGCGCCGGCCCCATGCCCGGGCGGCCTCCGGGGCGTTCCGCAGGGCGCCGTTGGTTTCGATGTCGCGGAACACCCGGTTCACCACGTCGATGATCACCGGCGACGAGCGGAAGCTGCGCGTGAGTTCGCCGGCGGCCAGTTCGGGCAGCTCATCATTGAGCGTATCGAAAATCTCGGCCACCCCGCCCCGCCAGCCGTAGATGGCCTGCTTCACGTCGCCCACGCAGAAGAACGACCGCCGCGGGCCGCCCACGCTCACCCGGGCAAACGGGCGCAGCACCCGCCATTGCGGCGGCGAGGTGTCCTGGAACTCGTCCAACAGCAGGTGCGCCACCGGCGCGTCGAGCCGGTACACCACCTCATCGAGCCGCCCGGCGAGGTCCGACTCGGCCAGCAGGCGGGTCACGTCGTCGAAGCGGACCGCCTGCCGGGCGAACTTCAGCCCTCGATACACGTCGTCGAAACGCTCGAGCAGCCGGTGCGTGCCCTCGGTTTGGTTCGCAATGCGGCCGAGCAGTTCGGCCTTCGCGTGGTCGATGAGCGGCCGGTAGAGGGCGGCAATATCGTCGGGAATCGGCCTACCGTAAAAGGGATCGCCGGCGAGGAGCTTCGGCGGCAGGCCCGTGGTCAGAAAGGCGTCCCAGTTTCCGGCTGCCGCACGGTCGAGGTCGGCGTTGCGGGCTTTGCCCAGGCGCTTATTCTCGCTCAGGTCGGCGGCGGCCACGGCGTCGATGGCCGCCTGAAGCTCGTGGGACGCGAGCGGCTTGAAGCGCGGCAAGGCCCGCCAGGCGAGTTTCGGCGCGTCGACGTAAGCGCCGTACAGTTCGTTCACCAGGCCGCTGATCTCCTCGGCCACCGAGCGCGCCGCCTCGCCTTTGTGCAGCAGGTGCATCAGTTCCACCGCGTCGCCGGTCGCTTCCTGGGCGACGATCCGCCGGACCGCTTCCTGCTTCATGGCGGCGTCGTCCATTTCGTCGACGATCTGCCAGCCGGGCGGCAGCCCCAGTTCGAGTCCGAAGGCCTGGGCAATTTGCACGAAGAAGCTGTCGAGCGTGCCCACCCGCACCCGGTGCAGGCGGCGGACCATGGCGGCGAGAAGCTGGAGCGATGTTTTTCGGGTGAGGGGGCCGCCTTCGACGTGCTCGTTCAATTCGGCCAGCTTTCCGGCGTCGAGCGCGGCGGCGGCCAGCCGGGTAAGCACGCGGTCGAGAATTTCGCCCGCCGCCTTGCGGGTGAACGTGCTGGCCAGGATGGTGTCGAGCGGTTCGCCGGCCGCGGCCAGCCCGATGAACCGGTTGCTGAGTTGGAACGTCTTCCCGGTGCCGGCCGACGCGCGAATGACCGTATTGGCGAACGGAAGGGGCATGCCTGGGTCTCCGTTTCCATGGATTGCGATGCAGCGCGCCAATGCACCGATGGGTGCTGCCTCGCCTTGTGGGATAGGCTTCCAGCCTGTCTTTTCCGCCGACAGGCTGAAAGCCTATCCTACGAAATCTTTTCCGCCGGCAGGCTGAAAGCCTGTCCTACGAAATCTTTTCCGGCGACAGGCTGAAAGCCTGTCCTACGAAATCTTTTTCGCCGACAGGCTGAAAGCCTGTCCTACGGAATCCTAAAGCTCTCGGGGAGAACCCGGCTGCGGCTCGGGTTCGACCGGTTCCGGTTCAAGCGGCTCCGGTTCGGCGGGAGCCGGTTCCACGGGTGCCGGTTCAAACGGTTCCGCATATAACGGCCGGTAGATGTAACTGTTCGGCCCGGTCCAGATCCGCTCGTGGCCTATCGGCTGCTGCACGTATGGGTAGTCGGGCGGCACGAAACCATGCGGCAGCGGGGGCAAATCCCCCCACGGAATCAACGCGCCGTATTCCGGCCATGGGAGGGCGGCCGGAGGCGCGTATCGGCGGCGCAACACCCGGCGGGCGCCGGCACGGTAGCCGGGCAGCGCCGGCACGCCGGCGTAAGGAGCCGCGGCCAGCGCCTGCCTCTGACGCATGGCGTCGACCAGTTCCAATTGGCGGTCGAAGGCCCGCCGGCGGCGCTGCTCGGCAAGCCGGTACTGCTCGTCTGCAGCTTCGAGCGGCGAGGACACTTGGGCGTTTCGGTCGGCAGCCGCGCCCGGGACGAACTGCGCGCGTTCGTCGAAGGCATCAAACGCTTGGCCTGGGCCGACACGCGCCGTGCTGAAGGCAATCAGCGTTGCGAAAAGCAGAATTCGGACAGGCATCGTCACATTTCCCTCCTTGTAACCGTTCCTTGTCAATTATCACCGTCCGTCAATCCGTGGAACGGGCGGTTCTCCTTAAAACCCAAGTCCCGGGCCGTTCAATACGGCGGTGCCCAGCGTGCCGTCGGTGATGTGGAACATGCTGGGAAACCTCTCGGCCCAGCCGGCGTTGGCCGCCGGGCAGTACTGGCGGCCGTTGCCTTCGATGGCCGCCACGGTGGGGA
>SKJM01000240.1 GCA_007122045.1 Planctomycetales bacterium
GGGGTTCGGAGGTGGCCGCCTGTATCCAGGCCGAAACGCCGGTCGTCGGCAAGGAGTGGAAGCAGGCTTGCGGTGTTGGTACAATGCGTACCATTCCGACTGTTACTCCACATCTTGAGAGGCTTCCCATGAGTAGTTCGCACCGAACGAGTTGTCGTTTTCGCTTGATCCTCGGCGCCGCGTCGATTGCCGCGGGCTTCGCCGTGTCGGCCCGGGCCGCCGACTGGCCCCAATGGCGGGGACCCAATCGCGACGGCATTTCCAGCGAAAAGGGCCTCTTGCGGGAGTGGCCCGACGGCGGCCCCAAGCTGCTGTGGAAGGCCACCGGCCTGGGCGAAGGGTTCAGCGGCCCGGCGGTCGTCGGCAATCGGTTGTACAGCATGGGCAACGCCGACGGCCAGGAATGGGTATTCTGCCTCGATTTGAACCAGCGAGGAAAGCCCATCTGGGGTACCCCCATCGGCCGAATCCGGCATACGGGAAGCGGCTACCCCGGCACGCGGTCCACGCCCACCATCGACGGCGACCGCCTCTACGCGCTCGGCATCAACGGCGATCTCGTTTGCCTCGATGTTCGAACCGGCCGGGTCATCTGGCGGGTCGACCTGGTGAGAGACCTCGGCGGCAGTATACCGCAGTGGGGTTATAGCGAGTCGGTGCTGATCGACGGGCCCTGGGTACTGTGCACGCCCGGGGGGCAGAAGGCCACCATGGCGGCGCTGAACAAGGCCGACGGACGCCTGGTTTGGGGCTCGCCGGTCGGCGACCCGGCCGCCTACAGCTCCATCGTCAAGGCCGAACTCGCCGAGGTGCCGCAGTATATCACCTTCACGGCCCGCGGCGTGGTCGGCGTGGCCGCCAAGGACGGCGCACCGTTGTGGCGATACGACCGCCCCGCCAACCGAACGGCCAATATCGCCACCTGCGTCGTGTACGGCCAGACCGTCTTCGCCGCCAGCGGCTACGGCACCGGCGGCGGCGCGGCGTGGATCACCGGAACCTCCGACGGCTTCGACGCCAAGGAACTCTACTTCACCCGCGATATGCAAAACCACCACGGCGGCGTGATCCACGTGGGCGACTACCTGTACGGCGCAAGCAATCCCGGCGTGCTCACGTGCATCAACTACCGGACGGGCGAGACGGTGTGGCAGGAACGGGAGCCGGGCAAGTGCTCGATCCTGTACGCCGACGGCATGCTCTTCTGCCGCGACGAACGCGGCCCGATCACCCTCGTCGAGGCGACCCCCGAGGGCTATCGGCGACGCGGCCGGTTCGACCAGCCGCACCGCAGCGACCGCCGGGCGTGGCCGCATCCGGTCATTGCCGGCGGCCGGCTGCTGATCCGCGATCAGGACGTGCTGCTGTGCTACCAGGTGAAGTAGCCGCCCGCCGGCGCCATCTTACGGGTGCAGCGGCTGAAGCGGCGAGGTGGTTTCGAAGTACAGCAGCGCGTCGTAGCGGTCGGAGAGAATGGTGGGCACGAAATTGCGGGCACGGTCGTGCTCCGGCTGGTACACCACGCCGACGGCCCGCTGCACGCCCACTTGCAGCAGCACCATCTCGTCGCCCGGCATATCGCGCAACAGATACAGGGCGCTGGGGTGGCCGGCCTGGCGGAGGTAATGCTCGAAGCTCCCTTCCCGCGCCGGCGGCATTTCCATTCGCTCGCGGGGCTCGCCCCAGGCGCGGCCGGCGTACACCTCGCCTTCGTACGTGGCGAACCCGACAATGAACACATCGTCCTCGCCCATCCGCTGCCGGGCAAGCCGGCCGATGTTCACCATGCCCGCCCGGCCCATGTCGGTGGCGCGGGCGTCGCCGACGTGCGTGTTGTGGGCCCAGGCGATGCCCCGGGAGCCCTCGCCGTAGAACTCCAACAGCCGCGCGACGGTGTCTTTGAAGTGCGTGGCGCGGATATTCCACGAATCGCCGCCGGGCAGCCCGGCGGTGCGCATGTGGCGCTTCGCCTCGCGAATCACCTTGGCGTTTTGCAGCGCGGCGAAGTAGGCCAGCTCGTCGCGAGCGCGGTATTCCGCCTCGTTGCGCTCGAGTTCCTCGATGAGTCCGTCGACGGCGGGGCGGGCGTCGAGCCCCCGCTGATGCACCGCGAGGTGAAAGGCGCGCATGTCGCCGCCCAGCCCCTCCAACGGCGCCAGCGCCCGGCGGACCCGCTCGCGCGAACCCGGCTCGATGCGGTTGAAGTACTCCGGCAACCGGCCGACCGAATCGCCCCACCCGTACACGTCGATGCCGTAGAACCCGGCGCGGTCTTCCAGCGGGAGCCTTGCATTGCGGGCGCGCATCCAGCGGGCCAGCTCGACCACCTCGCGGTTGGCCCACATCCACTGAGGCCAACGACCCAGGCGGCGGAGGATGGCCTCGGGATCGTCGCCGGCGCCGGGCAGCAGCTTCACGTACTTGTTCAGTTGGTAGAGTGATTCCCAATCGCCCTCGACGGCAACGAACGAGAAGCCCTTTTCCTCGATCAGCCGGCGGCTGATCCGGTCGCGCCAGCGGTAGTACTCCGAGGTGCCATGGGTCGATTCGCCCAAAAGTACCAGCCGGACATCGCCGATGGCGCCGAGCAACGGGTCCAGATCGGCCGGCTGCTGGATCGGATGGGCGTTCTCGCGGAAGAAATCGACCCAGAACGCCTCGACCACGTCGCCGGGGGCCGGCCGCGCGCAGGCGGTGACGGAAAGCAGAAGAACGGGCAGGATCGTGAGGTAATGGTTTCGCATCATCATTATCATTGGAGTATACCACGTTCGGAGATTCGGCGGGAGGGTGCGCCTGCTTGACCGACAGCAATTTGGTGCGTACATTCTCGATCAAGACGAATGCCACGACGCAGGATATTCTGGAAGCCATCCGCCACTCGCGAGCACGCGGAACGAAATAGGATGCTGGCCGTGGGCGTGGCGACCGGGTAAAATGCGCTGGTAACCGTTCACGGGGGACTGCCCCAATTTCCGCGGCGGAGCGGGTATTCCTCCTGGATAACACGATTTCGCCGCGAAAATGGGACTGTCCCCTTCGGCCGGTCACACAATGGCCGTTCACCCACGAGCACCCTTCCGCCCCGCAACGGCGGACGCGACTTGCGTGCCCCCCGGAACGGTCGCTCCGCAACGAACACTCCCGCGAAAGAGGACATTATGCCCACTGCTGACGAACGATATGACGAAGCCATCGCCGCGAAGGAGGCGGGGAACCTGGAGGAAGCCGTCGCCAAGTTGGAGCAGCTTGTCGAGGACGAACCGGGCTACGCCTTGGCACACGCGGGACTTGGCGCCTTCTACAGTAAGCTGGAACGCCACGATGAGGCCGTACAGCACGCCCAAAAGGTGTGTGAACTCGACCCGGACGATCCGTTCAGCTTCATGGCGATGAGCCTGATTTGCCAGAAAGCGGGCCGTATTGTCGAGGCCGAGCAGGCCATGACCCAGGCCATGGAAAAACAGTGGGCCGCCCGCCGAAAGGCGGATTCCGAGGGCTGATAGGCACATCGCGCCCCCAATTAGGCGAAGTATGCCCCCTCGATGGGAGTATTTCTGTGGGCTTCTAGCGCGCTTTCCGCGCCCTCTGGGTCGATTGTGGCGTAGCCTTGTAGTATCGAGAGGCATTCGCAGCCACGTACTACGAGGGTGAGCAAACCGATGGGCAACACCGAGATTCCGCGAGTCGATTTGGAGGCGCTGCTTTCGACCAGCCAGCTTCCGGCCATGCCGCAAAGCGCGCTGCGCATCCTGGAA
>SKJM01000638.1 GCA_007122045.1 Planctomycetales bacterium
GTGGCCGCCCACCGGGTGCTGGCCGCCCAGCGGACCGTGGAACTCTCCGAGCATCTGCTCGATATCGGCCGGGAAAGCCTGCGTACGGCCGAGCAATTGTTTGAAGCGAAAGAGGTGAGCCGCGTCGATGTGCTTGAAACGCGGATCGAGGCGAACACGGCACGCCTCGAATTGAACAAGGCCCGGCACGCCCTCAGTGCCCAGTGGCGAAGCCTCGCCGCGGTGACCGGCGTGCCCGACCTGCCCCCGGCGCCCCTCCAGGCCCCCGGCGACCCACCGCATGAACCGCTCGACTGGGACGCGGCCATGGCGCGGCTGCTGGCGGAAAGCCCGGAGCGAATGCGCGCCGTGACGGAGGTTGAGCGGGCGCGGGCGGCGCTTTCGCGGGCGTGCGCCGGCCGGGTTCCCGACTTCGAGTTGGAGGCGGGCGTCCGCTACGACTTCGCGTCGGAGGAGACTTTGGCGACGGTCGGCGTGGCCGTCCCGCTGCAACTGTTCGACCGCAACCAGGGGAACATCGCCCGGGCGCAGGCCGAAGTGGCGGCGGCGCAGCAGGAAATCCGCCGGGTCGAGTTGAGCCTTCGCGATCGGTTGGCCGAGGAGTTCCGGCACTACCTCGACGCCCGCGAAACGGTGGCCCAGTACCGCGAGTTGATCCTCCCCGACGCCGACGCCGCCCTGACGCTCGTGCGCGAGGGCTACGCCCAGGGCGAGTTGGGCTACCTCGACCTGCTCATCGCCCAGCAGACCTACTTCCGCACCCACCTGGCCTTCGTCGAGGCCCTGCGCGACGTGCAAGTAGGCCGCACTCGCATCGAAGGCCTCCTGCTGGCCGGCGGACTGGAACGGCCGGGCGAGTAGACGCCGGGCCGGCCAACGCGCCGGCGCGCCTTCGACCGGCCCTGTGACTTCGCTGAAATTCCGGGCCACACAGGCTTGACACCGCTCCGCGGCCGGGCGACACTACGCCCTAGGTGGTCTTCGTCAACCCGATAGGGGCTAGCCGGGGGGAATGTCGCTGCCCGTCCGGCGGATGTGCTGGAAATACCCGGCGAGCTGGCATACGGTGCAAGAACGACAGCGGCAGAAGCGGCGGTCGCACCCCGTGGCGCCGCAATAGGAGGTCTACTGTTGCTATCGCAGGTCGAGCAAACGAGGCTCCAATTATCCCGCAGCACTGCGGCCGCCAAGAAGTCGCAGTTCGGCCAGTTCTTTACGCCCGAACGGACGGCTGCGTTCATGGCCGGGCTGTTCCCCGATGCCGGCGGTTGCTGCCGCCTCCTGGACGCTGGAGCGGGAATCGGGTCGCTCGCCGCCGCGTTCCTGGAACGATGGCGAGCGGGCGGGTTCCATTTCCGGCGCGTTGAGTTGGACGCGTTCGAAATCGATCGCCGGTTGCACCCGCATCTGTCGCAAACGCTTCAGAAATACAACCGCCCTGGCGATTTGGTCGCCAGGATCAGCAGCGACGATTATATCCACGCGGCCGCCGCGTCTCTGTCCGAAGGTCTCTTCTCCGAACGGCGTGCCGGCTACTCGCACGCCATCCTCAATCCGCCGTACAAGAAGATCAATACCGGCTCGGCGTACCGGCGGGCGCTGCGCCGTGCGGGCATCGAGACGGTGAATCTTTACTCGGCGTTCGTGGCGCTGGCCGTGGCGCAGGCCGCACCGGGTGGACACATCGTGGCGATCGTACCCCGCAGCTTTTGTAATGGGCCCTACTACCGGCCATTTCGCGACTTCATCCTTCAGCGTGCCGCTATCCGGCACATGCATCTGTTCGAGGCCCGCAACAAGGCGTTCAAGGACGACGACGTGCTGCAGGAGAACATGATCATCCGGCTGGAACGCGACGCGGCCCAGGGGCCGGTAACCGTCTCGACGTCGACCGATGGCTCTTTCACCGACGTTGCGACGTACGAACACCCGTTCGAGCGAATCGTGTTCCCGGACGATCCGGAACGGTTTATTCACGTGCCTACCTCGCCGGAAAAGAGCGCCCTTGAGCTTCTCCCGGCCGTCTGCCACACGTTGGCCGATCTTGGCATCACGGTTTCGACCGGGCCGGTGGTCGATTTTCGGCTGAAGGCGCACCTCCGCGCCATGCCCGAGCCGGGCACGGTGCCCTTGCTCTACCCGGGCCACTTCAGCGGCGGCGCCGCCACGTGGCCTATCGAGGGGATGAAGAAACCCAACGCCATCGTCCGCAACGCCCAAACAGAAAGGTGGCTCTTCCCCAACGGCTTCTACTGTGTCGTGCGGCGTTTCACCGCCAAAGAGGAAAAGCGGCGGGTGGTGGCGAGCGTGGTGGACCCGGCCGTATTCCCCGACGCGCCCGTGCTCGGGTTCGAGAACCACCTGAATCTGTTCCACGAGAACCGGCGCGGCCTGCCGCAGGCGCTCGCCCACGGGCTGGCTGCGTTTCTGAACACCAGCGCGGTCGACGAGAGTTTCCGCCGGTTCAACGGCCACACGCAGGTCAACGCGACGGATCTGAAGCTGATGAAGTATCCAAGCCGCGCCGCCCTCATCAGGCTGGGTCGGTGGGCCATGCAGCAAACGGAACTGACGCAAACGGCGATGGACGCGAAGCTCGGCCCTGGAAAGACGATTACGCTCAGCCCCGGCGATCACAGCGAGTTGATCCGAGCCGTCATCGAGGACTTCGCCCCGCGCTTCGCGCCGGGCAGCGTGTTGGTTTATGCCGGCGATACCGGCGAGAAATGGGGGTACTTTGATGCCCCTCTGCTGGCCGACCTTGGTGTCGATGTCGACGCGCACGGCAAAATGCCCGACGTGGTGCTCCACTATGCCGTCAAGAATTGGCTACTGCTGGTCGAGTCAGTCACAAGCCACGGTCCGGTCGATGCCAAGCGCCACGCCGAACTGGCGGAATTGTTTGCGAACGCGACCGCGGGCTTGGTGTACGTCACCGCGTTTCCCAACCGGACCGCCATGGGTCGCTATCTTGGCGAAATCGCTTGGGAAACCGAAGTCTGGGTGGCCGACGCTCCGTCCCACTTGATCCATTTCGATGGTGAACGATTCATTGGCCCGTACGATGTGGCCTGAAGGATGAGAACCAATGCATACCGTATTTAGCCACATCATTCAGAAGCGATTCTCGCGGCTGTATGAGGACGTCGCAACCGATGCCCTTGCTTACGTGCTCGAATCGAGCGATGCGGTGCGGAATGGAATGACGAAGTTTCTCCGCGGAATCGTCCCGCACCTGCCGCCGCTTCATTTCAGAACTCAACAGACCGAAGCCGCCATACGCCCCGACATGTGGGGCTTCGCTGGAACGGAACCGCGTGTTTTCGTGGAGAACAAGTTCTGGGCGGGACTGACGGACCAGCAGCCTGTGGCATATCTGAAGCAACTCGCTGGCTATTCCCGGCCTGCGGTACTCCTGGTGGTTGCACCGGCCGCCCGGGAACACACGCTATGGCGCGAACTAATCCGGCGACTGCGCGACGCCGGTATTGCCGTGTCCGCGCGTGACGCCGTCACAGGTGTCGCCAAATCGGTCGACACCGAGTTGGGACCGGTTCTTGCGCTCACGTCTTGGAGCAGCGTCCTCTCGTTGCTGGAGCACGAGACGGTTGACGAACCAAGCGCCAGGGGGGACCTCGTTCAACTGCGCGCCCTTTGCGATGCTGCAGACGATGACGCTTTCGCACCTGTGTCCACTATGGAACTTTCGGACCAACGCACACCCGCATCGATTCTTCAATTCGGTTCCATTA
>SKJM01000444.1 GCA_007122045.1 Planctomycetales bacterium
CACCTCGGCGGGCGCCGCGCGCGGTGGCGCCGAATCGGACCTGCCGCCGTCCGGCGGCAAGCCGTTGGGCTCGACCGGCGCGCCGGTCGCCCGGCACAACTCGGAAGCGTCGATCTCCTCGAGCAGTTGAAGTCCGAGCGCGTGCAGGTCGCCGGCGGTCAACTCGAACCGCCGCTTCGAAAGCTCGGCCGCCAGCAGCGACGTGTGGCGCGTTGCCAGGACGCGGGCGACAAATTGAGCCCACCCGTCCAGCGGAACGGTGGCACACTCCCGAGGAGCCGTCAAGTCGAGCACGGTCACCCGGGCGCGCTGGGCGATCCACCGGTGTTCGGCCGGATCGTTGGAGAGCCCCACCACGCGGAGCGGCCGCCGCGAGGAATATTTCAAGCCGGTGGTGAACGAAAGGCCGGCGCGGACAGGCGGCGGCAGGCAGTTGACCAGACCGGCGATCACGTCGGCGGTCCACTTGCCGCCGGCCACGGCCAGACATTCGGTCGTCATGGCGGCCTGCACGAGGGCGGCGATCCGATCGGGGCCGAACTGCGCCGCCAGGCGGGCGAGCAGATTCTGGTCGACCGGCACCGCCCCGCCCACCAGCGACAGTGGCGGCAACTGCTCGGGCACCGGATCGAACACGTCGAGCATGCCCCCGGCCAAGGCCGCGCGCACAACGGAAAAGGCGTTATTGGCGAAGCGGCTGAAGACGTCGGGCGGGACGATCAAATACTGCGTATACACGCGAAGCCCCCCCCGGCCGCTGTACTCGAAACCGGCCGGCACGGTCCGCGAGACGCAGCAGGCGCCGCTAGGCAGCGGGTGGAAGTTGACGCTGGCGGCGTCGGAGCCCGGGTCGCGAAGCGAGTCGTGCGAGGGTCCCCAGGCGGCCAGTTGGCGAGCGTCGGCGTCAGCGACACCCGGGCTGCGCCCGACGAGCTGGTACCCGGCCGCCTTCTGTGTTCGGGCCGAAGTGAATACGGCTTGTTCGATGTTTGCCATGGGTGCGGTCCTCGCGATAAGCCGAGTGGCCCTGTTGGAGTGCCGGCTTCACGCCAATTGTTCCAGGAGCCACGCGAAGGGCTCGATGATACCATGAGGTTCGACGCGCAGCGGCGCGAACACGCGACCCTCGGCGGCCGACTCCAACGTGGTACAGGCCCCGGCTACCCCCGAAGCAAAGAACCGGTGGCCATGGAACCGCTCGCGGCATTGCTGCCAGAGACCCGGCGCGTGGCGGCGCGCGAACTCGGTGGGATTCTCGCGGCACTCGTCGCATTGGTCGGCCTTGGTGAATACCACGGCGATGGGACGCCGCGTCCAGTCCGGCCGCGCCTCATCGGTCAACTCGCTCAGGTAACTGAGGAGCTTCATCGCAAAATAGTCTTCCTCCCGCTTGCCATCCTTGATTCGGACGGCGTCAACCAAAACGAGCGCCCCCCCACACTTCTTCAGAAATGCGTCGATGATGCGGTAGCTGTGCGGGTGGTTGACCTCCTCGAGCATGGCCTCGCCGGCCATGTCGGGCATGATGAGTTCCAGCGGATGTTTTTGCTTGGGCTTGTGGATCTGGCAGTGCACCCAGTTCCACCGGTCGGGTTCGTTGGGCGTCTTGCCGGGGAACCTGCAGGAGGCCAGCGCACCGATGGTGGTCTGCTGGAGCGTGATGGAGAACGCGCCGCGGGCCAGCAGCTTCAGCCCGGCCGGCTGGTGCGAGAGCAGGTCCATCAGCATACCCAGGTACACCGTCTTGCCGGCGCCGCTGGCCCCGATGGTGGCGACCATGCGGGGTTCGACCTTCTGGGCGGCGGCCTGATGGGCCAGGGCCATGGGGGCCAGGCATCGGATGCAGGTTTCCGCGTCCAGCGTGTTGTCGGTCTCGCAGACGTAGCACGAGACGGGCAGGGCATACTGGGCAAGACGGTACGACTCCAAAGGCTGAATGACGGGAGTTGTCATACACATATCTCCTGAGCCGGTTCGGTCGGTTCGTTGGGAGCCGGTTCGGCCGGCTCTTCGCCGGGCGGTTTGGCGGGACCGGCGCCGGTGTGCCGGATCGCTGCCTCGGGGCGCGCCAGCACCAGGTCGCAAAGCCCTACGGCGCAGCGGAAGCCGATGTTGTGTTTGCGCCGCAACGGGCTGTCGCCGCTCTGGAACTGGCAGGTTGCCTGGTTGTCGAAATAGGTATCGAAGGCGCCGCCGCGCAGGCTCTTCATCGGTTCTGCCGGTGCCAGCCGCCCGCCGGGACCGTCGATGCCCCGGAAGTTTCCGCCGGTCCATTCCCAGACATTACCGATGAGTTGGTACACGCCGCCGACGCTCACGCCGTCGGCAAACTCCTGCACCGAGACGATTCGTTCCGGCCCGGAGCCCCAAAGGTTCGCCTTGCTCCGGTCGATCGTATCGCCCCAGGGGTAGCGGCGTTGGCCGTGGGCCGTGCCGCCGGCGGGCAGCGGCCAGGCGCCGGCCTTGACCCACTCGGCATCGCTGGGCAGGCGCTTTCCGGCCCAACGGGCGAAGGCCGCCGCTTCGTACCAACTGACGCCAACCACCGGATGGTCCGCTTCCCCTTCGAGGTAGATGCCGTCGATCCAGTAGCGCGGTCCGGGCTTTCCGGTCCGATCCGTCATGGCCAACACGGCGGTCCAAACCGAGGCGTCCCAAAGGGCAACCTGCTCGTAACCCCCGCAGGCCACGAACTCGTAGAACTGGCGGTTGGTTACCGGGTAGCGGTCCAGGAAGACCGGCGCCACCCGCACCACGCGGCCCGCGTACGGCTCTTCGTCGCCGGGCTCGGGACGGTACGGTTCGAATTGCTCGCCGGCCGGGCCCAGCACGACGTCGCCTTCCGGCACGAGCGCCATGTTGTCGTTCAGCGACGCCAGAACCAGTCGAAACTGCGATGGGGACAGATTCGCGGTAATCTGAGGCCGCAGCAGCAGCGCATCGCGGCCCTGGGCCAACATCTCGTCGACCAGGGCATTCGGATCGTTCGGATCGGCCGGGGCGGGCCGATCGGCCGGCTTCGCCGGACGGGGCGACGGCGCCGCCTCGGTAACCACGCTCGCGAAACGGTGCCACCGGCGGCTCCCGGCGAGACGTAGCGCCAGGTAGCCCAGGCCGACCGAGCCGCTGCCGATCAACAGCCGACTCGCTCCGCCCCCGCCAAGCGCCAGGCAGACCAGTAGAAGCAGCAGAATTGCTGTCGGAGTCCACGTGCTGTGTGTTCGCCACATAGTTGTTGCTCACTTTCCCTTCTCATTCAGGCCGGATGATCGGCTCCTCTGTTAGCGGTCCACTGCAGAAGAGCAAACGTCCCCGGCAACTTCACCTGTCTCCGTTGCCCGGGGGATGATGCGTTGCCTGCTGTTCTCGCGTCTTTCGCCGCCGCGCAGCATCGCTCTGGAGGATCTGGAACTGCGCCATGACCGAGTTCAGGACGGGGTCGGCCCCGTCGGAACCTGATGGGTGGCCGTGGGAGCGATTCTCGGTGGGGGCCGGCGCGGCGGTTTCGACGCCGCCCTCCGCCATGCGACAGGCCATCTCCTGCAGCATCTCCCGCATGCGCTTGAACTCTGCGGCCCATTGGTTCTGCTGCATCTCGGCATCGCGTTTCTGCTGTGCCAGTGCTTCACTGAGTTCGGCCGCCCGGTTCCGCACCGTCTCCAGCTCGTGTTCCAGGATCGTGCGTTCCTGGTCCCAAAGCTGTTGTTGCCGTTTGAATTCGCCGAGTTGCCGGTCGCGCGCCAGCTCGCG
>SKJM01000322.1 GCA_007122045.1 Planctomycetales bacterium
CGCGCCGTGGCGCGGGCTTCGCCGCGGCCGGCGCCGGCTTGGCGGGTTGCCGGGGCCCCGCCGACTTCGCGTCGGCCGGTCCCCGGCGGTCTTTCGGAGCCGGCTCCGAAGGTCGTTCCTTGGTCTTCGATTCGTCGAGGGGCGGCGTCGTGGGCAACGCTTCGGCTCCGGCCCCCGGTTCGGGCGTAGCGGCCTTGGCGCGCGCCGGCCCGTCCTCCGTCGCCTCGACCTCCTTGGCGGCGTCCTTCTCGCTGGCGGCCGCCTGCCGATCTTTCTGGCCGGTTCGGGGCTTGCCCTCGGGCCGGCGGGCCGAGACGGTGGCCACGATCCGCGCCGCCGACCGCTTCGGCGCCAACTCCTCGAGCAGGCCCACGACCTCCTCGGCGGAGCCCGGCCGGTCTTCCGGCCGCTTGGCGAGCATCTTCCGGCAGGCTTTCACAAGCAGGTCGGGGGTGTCGGGTCGGGTTCGGAGGATCGCCTGCGGCTGGTGGCGCGCATGGGCGGCCGCCCGCTCGGCGGCCGTCCCTTCTGCGAAGGGCGGCTTCCCGGTCAGCAGGAAATAGAGGGTGCAGCCCAACGAGTAGATGTCGGAGGCCGGCGTCGGATCGGCGTCGGATTGGGCCAGTTCGGGCGCTTGGTAGTTGACGGCGTCGAGCCGTGCCGGGGTGTCGTCGGCGCCCGCTTCGTCGTTCCGGTACCTGCGCGCGGTGGCCACGGCTACCAGTTTGACCTGTCCCTCCGGGCCGATCACCAGATTCGAGGGCCTCACGCCGCCGTGAACCACGTTGCGCCGGTGCGCTTCGGCGAGTCCGGCCGCTGCCTGGCTGACGGCGCCGGCCGTATCGGCAAAGCCCAAGGGCCCCGTCTCGGCGACGGTCGCCGCCAAGTCCCGCCCCTCCACGTAGTGACCGATCACGTAGTAGCGGTCGCGGGCCTGTTCGATGTTGTAAACTCGTGCCAGATTCTCGTGATCGAGGCCCACGGCGGCGCTTGCCGCGTCGAGGAGCCGCTTTTTCCGATCGGCGTCTTCCATGGCGTCGCGCGGCAGGCGCTTCAGTACCACGCGGCGTCCCAACGTCTTGTGCTCAGCCAGGTAGACGTGGCTGCCTGGATGCGAGCCGAGCGGCTCGATGAGGCGGTACTCGCCCAGGAAGAACGACGCATGGCCGGCGAGGAGTTGTTTCGCCTGCCAGCGGCTGAGCAATTCCTTCCTTACCAGGCGGCCCGCCAGGGCCTTGGGGTCCGGGTCTTTCTCGGCGGCACTGCGAACGGCATCGAGGTGCTTTGGCTTCACCAACCGGCTCTTCGCAAGCACTGCGACAAACTGTTTGGCCGTGGATATGGACATACCAGACGCAAACCTTTGCTGAAAAATGGAAGCGTTTTCGAAGCCATCGAACCGAAACGTGTATGATAACCCCAATTCGACGCTGTGAACAGTACCGCTGGGGCGACGGGGGGTATGCCTTCCACAGCACAGGGGGCCGGTGTGGCTAAAGCACGGGTGTAATCTATTGCACTGATAAGGGGGTGCATAAATTGCGACAGAATAGCGGTGGACCGCGCAGCCGCCAGGGTTGGAGTGCCGCCTTCAGGCGGTTTCTTCTTGCCGGCCAAAGCCGGGACTCCCACGGGGCAGGGTTCGCGCCCCGAAACGGAAGAGCCGAAAAAATGGTTCCGAATTGTGCCCCTGGTGCTTGTCGCCTCATCGAGCCGGGGTTATACTAGGAAAATCAGGTGTCCGGTAACATCGCCGTTCTTGTTCGCGCGGGCTGTGGCCCGCCCGTCGGAAGCCGGAGATCGTCGGCACCTCGCGGCCAGAAGTTTTCGCCGTGGGCAAGCGGCGGGAAACCTAATCCTTAGGAGTGTCGGCACATGCGAGAGAACAGGCGGTGTTTGAGATCGGGGTTTACCCTGGTCGAGTTGCTGGTGGTCATTGCCATCATTGGCATCCTTATTGCCCTATTGCTCCCGGCGGTGCAGGCCGCGCGGGAAGCCGCCCGCCGGATGCAATGCACCAACAACTTGAAGCAACTCGGGTTGGCGCTGCACAATTACCACGACACGCATCGGTCGTTTCCGTCGGGCTCGATCACCGGCCCGCCCAACGGCGCGAATATCAACAATCCGTGGGAGGCGGCCAGGTCGAGCGGAAGCGGCGACAGCAACCAGCATGGAACCAGTTGGCTGCTTCGCATCCTGCCGTTCATCGAGCAGGGGCCCATCTACCAGCAATGGAACGTCACCACCAACGTCATCGGCAACGCGGCCATCGCCCAGTTGGACATCGCCGCCTTTTACTGCCCCAGCCGGCGTAGCGAAGTGACCGAACAGCAAAGGCTCCTGAATTCCAATTGGACGGGCGGCGGCAACGATTACGGCGGCTGCGCCGGAAGCGGCATGACGTTCGCAACGGGCACCGGCAAGCCGTTCGACACCGCCTCCTCGGCCACCCAGCGATGGGATCACGGAGCGCGGCGCGGCATATTCTGGCGCAACAGCAACACGCGATTCATGGCGATTCAAGACGGCACGACCAACACCATCATGACCGGCGAGTTGCAGCGCCTCAACCACGCGTCCGATCCCCTGCAGCAGAGCCAGGACGGTTGGGCGGTGGGCGGCTCGGCCACGCTGTTCTCCACCCATGAGGGTTGGGGCGGGAATTTGGGCGCGATCAACAACAAGTATTTCGAGTCGCCCGGCAGCCGCCACACCGGCGGGGCCAACTTCGGCATGGCCGACGGCTCGGTGCACTTCATCAGCGAGACCATCGACAGGGAAATATTCCGCTACCTCGGAAGCATGGCCGACGGGCAGCCGGTGCAGTTGCCCGACTAAACCGGCCCGGCGGCGGGGCGGCGGGGATTGCACGCGCCGCGACGGGGTGGTAGCATGGAGTGCGGTGTCGGCGGCAGTCGTTCCGCCCCCGGACCGCGCGAAGACACCTCCGGCCAACCCGGTTCCGCAAGAGGCCGAGAAACCGATCGAATGCCGGCGGGCGGGACATTCCTGCGGCGCGGCGGCCGACGTTCCGGCGCGCGCCTGACGGCGAGGACGTGCCATGCGTCGAACGACCGGCTTTCCGGACGGTTTTACCCTCGTGGAGCTACTAGTCGTTATCGCCATTATCGGTATCCTCATTGCCCTGTTGCTGCCCGCAGTCCAAAGCGCGCGGGAGGCGGCCCGCCGCATGCAGTGCTCGAACCACCTTAAGCAGATGGGCCTGGCGCTGCACAACTACGCCCAGGCGTTCGGGGCCTTTCCGCCGGGGTGCATTACCGTGGAAACGACCCGGTACGATCCATGGACCGACGCCCGGAGCACCAGCGGGGCGGGCCGGCACGGCACAAGCTGGATGCTGCAAGTCCTGCCGTTCCTGGAGCAGATGCCCATTTACGGCAACTGGAACTTCGCGACGAACGTGCGCGGCAACGCCGAGAGTGCCCAGCGCAACGTCGCCCCCTTCTACTGCCCCAGCCGGCGCCACGGCCTCCGTTCCAACGACCAGGCCCGGATGATCGACCCGAACTGGACCGGCGGCGGCACCGACTACGGCGGGTGCGCCGGCGGAGGGAACTTCCTGTACAACAACCCCCCGCACGAGTGGATTGGAACCGACGTGGCCGCCCGCGACGAGTACTGGTGGCAGCCGAAACGGCGAGGCATTTTCCGGCCCAACCGGAGTTCCCGCTTCCGGGACATCGAGGACGGTACCAGCAGCACCATCATGACGGGCGAACTGCAGC
>SKJM01000628.1 GCA_007122045.1 Planctomycetales bacterium
CGAACGCCGGCAATTCCTGGAGCCGATCAACGCGCAGGCCGACGCCCTGGTGGTCACCGGCGACATTGCCGAAAGCAACAGCGTGCGTGAGGCCCTCCGCCAGATCGGCGATGTGTTGGACATGCCCGTCTATTTCGTGCTGGGCAACCACGATTTCTACCGCGGCTCCGTGTCCCGCACTCGGGCCGACGTGGCGGAGATGATCCGCGGGTCCGGCAACCTGGTCTATCTGAGCCAAGCCGGAGTGGTGGAACTGACGCGCGATACGGCCCTGATCGGGCACGACGGCTGGGCGGACGGCCGGCTGGGCAATCTGGACGGCTCGGAGGTGATCCTGAACGACTTCCTGCTGATCGACGAGTTGCGGCATTGGCGGAATCATTACACGCTGGACAAGTCGGCGCTGCGCCGGATGTTGGAAAACCTCGGCGACGAGGCGGCGGCGTACCTGAAAAGCGCCCTGGTCCCGGCGGCCGGGCGATATCCGCAGGTGATCGTCGCCACCCACGTACCGCCGTTCCGCGAGGCCGCCTGGCACGAGGGTCGCTCCTCCGCGGACGACTACCTGCCCTTCTTCGCCTGCAAGGCCGTGGGCGACGTGCTGTTGGAGGCCGCACGGTCGTCCCCAGACTGTCATATCCTGGTCCTCTGCGGCCACACCCACGGCGGCGGCGAGGTGCAGGTGCGGGAGAACCTCCGGGTGTTGACCGGCCCGGCCGAGTACGGCAGGCCGAAGATCGAGCGGGTGCTGTCGGTGTAGCGGGCGGGAGCCGCCAAACCGTCCAAGCCTTGGCCAGCTTGGACGACAAACGGCCGTAGAGGCCCGCAGATGACGCTGTGAGGCCGCCGGGGTGGGGCCGCCAAATCCGTTCAAGAAGCGCCCTGGGCCGTCTGGAGCGTCTGAGAGGCGTTTGCGGCGACCGGCCGAAGTTGATGTGGAGGGCAACCCGGTGCCTAATGGGCACCCTATTCTCAAAAGTGCTCTTGTGGTCTTCAACCGGATCCCGGCCGATCAATCCGCACCCGTTTGCCGACCCGGCAGCGGTTCGTCCGGCCGCACACCGTACTTCCGCTGCCGCGCCCGGCCCCACGGACAGCCGCCGAAGGTGACGACCATCTCCATGCGCTGAACGAGCCGTGCCAGCCGGTTGCCCTTCCGGGCCCTCGTGCAGACCGGGCACCGCGACTGGCAGTAGTCCGGGTCGAACCATCCGCGCTCAGAACCACTCATTCGCAGCGTCTCTCGCACGGGCACCGGGCGTTCGGAGACAGCTTCTGTTTAGGCATGGGCGGGAAGGCGGCAGGTTGCCGGGTATCGGGCGTCGGATGGTACAAGCCCGGGCGGTCGGGCCCTGGGGGCCAGTGTAGCCGTTGAGGGCAGGCGTCTGCAACTGCTGGTCGGCCCTGTGGTGGGGCTCGGGCGATCGGTGGCTGGGGAGGCCGGGAAACGGCCCGGTTGGCAAGATGGGCAGCTTGGGCCGGGAATTCTGGCTGCGGGAGGGGGTGTTGGGGCGAATTCGGGGCCTGAATGCCGTCCCGACACCGCGATCGGGGGCAAATTTTGGAAAAATTTCGGGTGGTTGGACGCGAGCTGTCCAGGCACTCGGGTAGAATCGGGACGGGTGGGCGAATTGCCCGCAGAACGCACTCTTGAACCGGGGAGGGCAATATGACGAACGCGGCAGACACGAACGCTTCCGATCGACAGCTTCTGGGAGAAATTGAGACGCGCATTGCCGGCCGGCAGTATCATGATGGGTACGTGGAGCCGAGCGAGCCGATAAACCTGGTCCGCGAACCGGATAATCCACACGATTCCCACGCGTTGCGAATCGACAACCGGCAGAACGAGCCGGCCGGCTACCTGCCGCGCAACGTGGCGGCCTGGCTGGCGCCACTGCTCGACGCGGAAAAGATAGCCGTCGAAGGTTACGTACCCTGCCAGGCGGAGCGGGAGGCAAGCCGCACGATACCGTTGCGACTCGCTGTCTTCGCCACCCCGACCGGCCTCGATGCCCTGCACAAGCCGGCCATCGACAGCCTGCCAGACGTGTGTCACGGGCTGGCCCGATGGGCCTATGAGCAGACCCGGCGGATTCGCGATCCCGAACTCATTCACGACCTCACGCGCCGAGTCCGATCGGCCATGCGGGAGCCGCTCCTGCCGGAAACACACCTGCTGCTGGCCCTGCTGCCGGCGATTGCCCGGGAACTGCATGTCGCGAAGGGGTTCGAGGCGGCCGTCCTGCTGCGGGAACTGCTCGGCCGGCTCATGCTCGGCCGGCCCCAGCATTACCGCAATCTCACGGTGCTGCCGCTGATGTGGCCGGATACACCGGAACCGCCTTACGAACTGATTCAAACGGCCATCGAGCGGAAGGAGGCCGAAGTGGGGGAAGTCGACGAAGACGGCCAAGTTTCCCGCCTGCGGGTGACCAACCGTGCCGGCCGTCCGCTCCTGATTCCCGAGGGGGCGATCCTCACCGGCGCCAAGCAGAACCGGATGGTCAACGTCACCGTGCTGGTGGCGGCGGCATCGGAGTTCGCACTGCCGGTTACCTGCGTCGAGCAGGGCCGCTGGGGATACCACTCGAAACACATGGCCGCGGCCGCCTGCGCCTCGACGTCGCTGCGGCGCCGGAACCTGCGGGCGGTCCACCGAAACCGGGAGGCGACCGGCCAGGCCGACGGCGACCAGCGTGCGGTCTGGCAATCGGTGGCGGCGTGCCTTCAGTGTTTTGATATTTGCTCCGAGACGGCCTCGTTTACCGACGGGCTGACCGCGGTGGAAGACCGGCTGCGCCCCTACCGCGAACACTTGGCCCCGCCGAGCGAGGCCGCCGGCGTCGTAGTCGCGCGCGGGGAAGAGGTCGTGGGCGTCGAACTCTTCGATTCGCCTCGGACCTTCGCCGCAACCTGGCCCCAGCGCTGCGCCGCCTTCTTCCTCGATGCCCTGGCGGACCAATCGACGCAGCAGGAAACCGACGTCGAACACGCGAAGCGGTTTCTCGATCAGGTGGCCGATTGCGCTCGCCCGCGGATTCCCGCCATCGGGCTTGGCGACGAACTCGAGTTCCGCAATGGGCACATTATCGGCGGCGCCCTGCTTTTTGACGGGCGCGTCTGTCATTTGTCGGCGTTCAGCGCGGCCGAACCATCCAAAGAGGGGTAAGGTCTCCCTGTGGAAGGCAAGGTCAGGCTTGCACTTTACACTTTACGGGAGTGGCGAAGTGTGCTCCGGGAGTACGGTGCCACACTTGCCGCGGCGCGGCGTCGTTATCGGGGATACGTCCATGCGTGCATCATGGAAGACGACGAACCCTTGCGGGAAGCGATGCGTGCCAGCCGATACGCCATTGGCGAGGCGGCCTTTATCGAGGAAACCGAGGAGCGGCTGGGCGAGTTGCGAACGGGCAGGGTGCAGGATAAGGACCTGGCGCTGCCGGTCGTCACGGTCGCCTTCGACACCATCGACCGGTGCGTGGCGGAGCGGTACGGAATCGATCCGGAGCAACTGAAGCAGCACGGCCGGCGGGCGGGCATGGCCAAGGCCGTGGCGGTGGAATTATCCTGCATGCTCACGGGCGAAAGCGCCCGGACGGTGGCGCTCCATTACGGCGGCATCAGTTCGTCGGCGGTCGGCAATATCCGACGGAAGGTGCGCGAAGGCCGGTTCGATATCCGGTCCGACCTCGACCATTTGCTGCCTCGCATCCGCACCGCCCACGCCGAGAGCACTGCAACCG
>SKJM01000770.1 GCA_007122045.1 Planctomycetales bacterium
TAGCAGGCACGCGCCGCTGTGCCGTCGCCCGGCAAAACACGCTGCACCGAAAAACGGCGCCCCCGACTCCTGTTGCGGCGGCGTTCCGGGTGGTTCGCAATTGCGAACCGGCGGGATTCTAACCACGGGCAGGCGCCGGGGGAAGAGCGATTCTGACGCACCGACCTCCATACCCCCATTTCCCTCGAAATCCGGCCAATTGGCATTGACGTTTCTGGGGCTCGACACTATGCTACCGCCTGTGGACTGGGGAACTCCCCAGTTGTTCAGCCCGTAAGCGAAGCGGATCCTATGCCGGAATCCGAACAGGCCATGACGCTGCCGGCCACGATCATTTGCATGAAATGGGGCACGCGGTACGGCGCGGACTACGTGAACCGCTTGTACGGCATGGTCGCGCGGCATCTCAGCCTCCCCTTTCAACTGGTCTGCTTCACCGACGACGCCCAGGGGATCGACGAGCGGGTGTCGATACGCGACCTGCCGCCGCTGGAACTGCCCGCCGAGACGCCGGAACGCGGTTGGAACAAGTTGACCACCCTGCAGGCCGAACTGGGCGGTTTGCAAGGCGAAGCCCTGTTCCTCGACCTGGACGTGGTCATCGTCGACCAAATCGACGATTTCTTCACGTATCCCGCCGAGTTCGCCATTATTCTCGACGGGAAGCTTCGGCGCCGGCAGATTGGCAACTCGTCGGTCTACCGCTTCAAGATTGGCAAGTACGACGACATTTTGCAGCATTTCCGCCGCGATTTCGCTCACATTCAGCGCCGATACCGCAACGAACAGGCTTTCTTGTCGGCGGAAATCCGCAAGCGGGGGGAACTCTCCTTTTGGCCCGAGGCCTGGTGCCCCAGCTTCAAGTACGACTGCATGCCGAGCTGGCCGATGACGTATTTCTGCGATGCGCCCATCCCGAAGGGGGCCAAAATCGTCGTCTTCCACGGTCACCCCAAGCCCCCCGAGGCCATTGCCGGGATTTCGCGCAAGTGGTATCGGCCGGTGCGCCCCACGCCCTGGGTGGCGGATTATTGGCGGCATTGAGGCCTGCTTGCGGCAGCCTGCCGGCACACGTGCGATAGGCTTCCAGCCTATCCCACGCAGTCCGGCACTTGATTCGCTTGCACCGCCTCAGCGTCGGCACGAGATGCGCCGGCGCGGCGCCGTCAAGCGAGGTCCACCACCGCGGGTGAGACGTTCCAGAAGCCGGTCGAACTCCGACTGCAGCGCCTCCAAGTCGAAATGGGCGTTGCGTTCGTGGCGCAGCCGTTCCTTTTCGGAAACAACGCGCTTCAGCGCCCCCATCATTCCGCCCCGCTCTGCCGCCGTGCGGCACAGCACATGCAAGTCCGATAGCGAGATGGGGATCCTTCCCTCCTCGAATCGCCGGCGCTGCTTGTGAAACCGGCTGTCGGGGTTCCGGTCCAACTGGTAGTTGGCGAAGCCGTGGCCCTTCTTCAGGAACTTCATGTGCCAATACGAGATGCCGTGATATTCCATCTTCACGCCGTGCCGATTCAGGCGTTCGAACCGGCGGTCCTGGCGAAAGAAGGTCCGGGAACTCGCTTCCAGAAACCAGTGGTCGCCATGGCCCGCGAAAGGCACCGTCTGATGCACGCCGACCTCGCTCCCGCTGGCCACCAGGTTGATGCCGGAGAAGCAGATCATGCGCTGCCCGAGCCGGCAGTCCGCGCCCCGGATGAGCGACGTGATGCGGGCCACGTTGCCCGGAATGGCGATATGGTCGTCGTCCAGTTTGGTCACCACGCTGTAGCGGGTATTGGCCAGGCAATAGTTCGAATAGTTGGCCATGCTGTGAATCGAAAACGTGTCGGTGCGGCGGTGTTCCGCCGACCCGGGGGCGGGCACCCGCGGCTCGTAGCACAGCACGCGAAGCTTCGGGCCGTACCTGCCGGCGAGCCGTTCGAGGATCGATACCGAAGCGTCGGTGCAGCCGTTGTGCACGGCCACGATCTCGTCGAAGAACTCGATATGGCTTTCGATGGCGGCTTCGAGGAAATCTTCACCGTTTTTGATGCGCATGAAGGCGCTGATCCCCCGGGGCCGCGACCGGTCGAGCACGCGAGGATCAAAGGTGAATTTTTCAGACGACAGCATGGCCGGTAGGCTCAATCGAGCAATATCCAGTCCTTGGAGAAGCGCCCCTGCGAACCCATGGCAGCCCCCAAAAGGCCGTGCAGCCGGTGCCGGCCGCCGCACCGTCCCCCATTCGCCGGCAACCGGCGGACCCACTTCCCCCCGCACAAGGGGTTATCCACAGGGGGATTGTAACAGGATCGAACGGGCTGAGCAAGAGCGGTTTTTTTGTCCCAAGATTCCAGATCCCGGTGGAGACTGCGAAAGGTTTGCCGGCCGTTACGATCAGACGACGCCCCCCCGACCAGTGGGACCTCCTGGCCGGGAAAATGCTCGACGAGCTGCTGGCCGACGAGCCCGAACACGACGGGGCCCTGGCGGTCAAACAAGAAATGGAGAAAGGTCGATAGGTTTCCGCCAGACTGCGGCTTCCCCGAGAACCCCGATGAACCTCGCTCCAACAACCCCTGAAACCAGGGTGTGGACCCCATGACACGTCCGCAAGATCGGCTGCCCGCGCGTCCGTCGCCGGGGCCGTCAATCGGGTACGTCGAAGTCCCGCGTGCTGTTGCCGTGGGGCAGGTCGACGTGCTCCACGTATTCGGGGAACAGCGGCATGCCGCGCGGATCGATCGAGCCTTCATCGGCAACTTCCAGCGGAACGCCATCGCTGCCTGTGATGCGTACCAGGTGCGGCCCGCCGACCACGCCCCGATTCCGGGCGGTGGTATACCGGCCCTGGCGAATCTCGGCCGTGCCAAAGGGGCCGGAGTTGCCCTGCTCGGTGTCGGGCTCGAAGTCGATGCGGCCGTAAGGGACCGGTTGCCCCTGGAAGGTCACCATGCCGGTGACGGTGTACCGCGTCGGCCCGCCCCCGCCGCGCCCGCAACCCGACGCAACCGCCGCGGCGGCCACAGCCAGCCATACAACCATAGCAATCTTCACGGCTGGAACCCGCACCCAGGGGACTGTCCCAATTTTCGCGGCCGTGGCGGGTATCGATTGCCCAGAACGCCGCTTGCCGCGAAAATGGGACTGTCCCCTTCGGCCGAATGGTTCGTGAGCAATCTTCACGGCTGGAACCCTCCGGCGGGCAACCTGTCGTCCCGGACCGCCAGCGAGCGGTAGGCCGCCAGGTCGATGTGCTCGCTGACGAAGTGCACCGACCCGTCGCCCATCGCAAAGTGGGCCCCACCCGGATGGTAGCTGCTGAACCCCTGCGTGATCCTGTTGACGCCGCCGAGCCCGGGCTCGAAATAGTTGATGCCCAGCCGGGCCGCGGCTACTTGCAGCGGAGTGGCGTCGATTTGCGATTTGCCCGAAAGGGCCCAAGTCATGTTCCCGGTCGCATAGCGGGTTTCGCCCAGCAGGAACACGTTCGACATGCCGTCGCGGACGTGCGCCGGGCGGATCTCGCTGTTGACGTACAGCATGCCGCTGGTATAGAACAGGCGGTCGTGCCTGCCGTACCGGTCGGAGGCGCACTCGAAGTCGGCCCCGCCCCCCTGCACGCCCAGGTAGTTGTTCCGCAGCGCCGGCCCCCCGGCGTCGGTCGGGCATTGGTACACCGCCAGGGGAACGACGTGCTGCCCGTTCGGGTTCGGCGTGGTGAAGCCCATCTCCATGAACCGGCCGGCGCTGTGGAA
>SKJM01000726.1 GCA_007122045.1 Planctomycetales bacterium
CTTGCGGCAGCCGCCCGCGAGGCGCTCCCCGCGGCCCCGCGGCCCCGGGTGCGCACCGACCCGCAAGGCGAACGCCACTGGTCGGTCGTCCCCCTGTTCAACGACCCGGACCGGCAGCACGGCGTCCTGGTGGAATTCGAGGGCACCGCGCGCCGCGCGGAGCGGATCGAGGTCGGCAATCCCGACATCCGGGCCCGCTTCGGCATCGACCACTACTACCAAATCGCCCTGTACACGCCCGACTCGCAGGGCAATCCGCTCTGGTTCTGCGTTGGCGAGTTGCCCGAGGGCATGCCGCTGGGGGCCGACGGCGACTACGCCGAACACGTGCGGATTGCAGGGTTCTTCTTCAAGACCTGGGCGTATCGCCGCGGCAGAATGCCCGAGGAAATCGCCACCGACCAGAAGGGCTCCTGGCAGTTGGCGCCGTTGCTGATCGGCCAGCGGGCGGTGTGGTATCCCTCGGCCATTCCGGCGCCGAACCCGTACATCGGCGCCGTTGCCGGGGGGCTGTTCGTGCTCACGCTGGTCGGCGTGTGGATCGCCGCCTGGCAATACAGCCGGGGCGACCGCGAGTTCCACCGGCGAACGATCGCCAAGGAATATGCGGTCCCCTCGGGCATGTCGCTGGACGAAATGGGCTTCGAGGTCGCGCCCGAACCCGACTTCCGGCATCTGGGCGGGGAACCACCGCAGGAGGGCGCCGAGGCGGGCGGCGGCTCGTAACATCACTTCCCGCTTCCCAGCGACCACACTCCCGCCTACGCCCTCCTCCTTCCCCGCCGGGCTTGCCCCGGGCGGGGCGCCGGCTACTCTTCGGCTTCCAGCACCACGGGCACCTGGATGGAGCGGCCTTCGCGCACGACGGTAATCGCCACGCGGTCGCCGGGGTCCTTGGCCTCGATGACGTCAAGGAACTCCTCGGCCGTCGTCACCTTTTGGCCGTCGACGCCGATGATCAGGTCGGCCGCCTTGCGGTCGATGGTCTGGTGCTCGTACACGAAGGGGCCCTGCCGCTTCCGGTGGCGTTCGACCTTCGGGCCCCGCAGTCCGGCCTTCTCGGCCGGGCCGCCGGGCACAAGTTGGGCAATGAGCAGGCCGTCGGCCGTTTGATACACGCGGGCAATGCCGACGTCGGGCCGCGTGACCCGCCCCGACTTGATCAACTGCGGCACCACCCGCAGCACCGTGTTCACCGGAATGGCGAACCCCACGCCGGCGCTCTCGCCGGTGCGGCTGGCAATGGCCGTGTTCATGCCGATCATGCGGGCGCGGGAATCGAGCAGCGGTCCGCCCGAGCTGCCCGGGTTGATCGCCGCGTCGATCTGAATGATCGACTTCATCGTCCCGCCGCGGCTGCGGCGCGGCAGCGTGCGGTTGAGGCTGGAGATGACCCCCGTCGTCAGTGTGCGTTCCAGCCCGAATGGATTGCCGATGGCGTACACGTTCTGCCCAACCAGCAGGTTCGTGGAAGTGCCGAAGGTGACCGGGACGAGGACCTCCGAGGGCGCGTCGATCCTCAGCACGGCGACGTCGGTGGGCGGGTCGGTGCCGACGAGCCGGGCCGGGTAGCTGGTGCCGTCGAACAGGGTGACCTGCATCTGCCGGGCGCGGTCGACCACGTGGAAGTTCGTCAGTACGTGCCCCGAGCGGTCGATGACCACCCCGCTCCCCTCGCCCTCGCTGGTTCGTTCCAGCGGCAGGAACCGGTCGACCTGCACCGTTTCGGTCGCGATGTGCACCACGCTCCGGTTGACCTGCTCGTACACGTCGACGTTGACCCGCTCCCAGGGGTGCAATTCCTCGTAGCGCTGGGCGTTGGGCGATTGGCCCGGTCGGGCCGGTTCCGCCGTAGCCGGCGATTGCCACGGCGCCGAACCGGACGGCGGCGCGGCCGGAATGGGCAGCGGGAAGCCCGGAACCTGGGCTAGTTGATCACCCCCCTCGAACCCGCCGTTTGCCGGCCAATCCTGGCCGTCGAGGCCGTCGGGCGGTGTATCGTGGACCGCCTCGGGAGAGCCCGATTCGTCGCCCAGCGAAAGCTTGGGGGCGCGATCGGCCGGATCGTCGTCGGCCGGTTTTCGGGCAATATGGGGGGCGGGTTCGGGGCTCGCCGGCTCCGGCGAGTAGGCAATCACGGCCATCGACGCGCCGAGCAGGGCCGAAATCAGAGACAAGATCAAGGTCCGTTTCATCGCTTGGTTTCCAATGTGGATTTATTTCCCATCATCCTTTATGGTACACCCGTTGCGCTGGTTCGGCGATACCCAATCCGGCGTGTAGGAAGCCCGTTCCCGCAACCCCCCAATCCGGCCGCTTCCACTCTACCTGAATAATCCGCTCTAGTGCCTCGCCAGAGGGGTGCTACGGACCACTAGAAGAGCTGCTCCATCGCCCAAACGGTCGCCTCCGGCGGGCGCTTCAGGTACAACCCGCCGCCGATGTTGACGAAATGCGGGCGAAGGTGCTTGCGGTACCAGCTTGCCGGGCGGAGGTATTGCTCGGAATCGGTACGCTTCGGGTCGTACCGTTCGGCATCGTCGGCGGTCAGGATGCCCAGACACGCCGCGGCCCGGGAAAGCCGGGCGAGGTTGGCGATGGCACGGGCGCAATCGGTGGCGTTCAAATAGGCCAGAACGTCGTGGCAGACGACCAGGTCGCACGGCGTCGCGGCCTGGTAGTCGACCACCGACCCCTGCTGCCAGCCGTACCGTTTGCACAGGTAGGCGCTGATTTCCACGCCCTGGATGACGGCCCGGGGGTACTGCTTGCCCAGCGCCCGGAGCGTTGCCCCGGTGCCGCAGCCGATGTCGAGGATGCGCCGCACGGGAATTTGCAGGTGCTTCAGGTACGCGGCCACGAAGGCCGCCTGCCGGCGTGACACGGCGGGCGTGACGGCTCGGGTTTCGGGATTCCGGTAGAATCGGTCGTAGTACGCTTTGTCGAAACGCTCGGTCACAGGAAAGGTCCTTCGGTCGTCGGACACGGCGCCGGCACACGATACCCGTGTGGACGGCTGCCAAGCGACAACGCCCTTGGCCTGCGTTGCGGGCCAAGGGCGTATTGTCTTGTGGGGTGAGGGCTTTGGCCCATCGGGCTTGCGGCCCTCAGTGAACATCGACGCGTCAGTCGGCGAGCCGAATTTTCTCGGCGCGCGGTCCCTTCGGGCCGCGACCCTCCTCGTAGGTCACCTGTTGACCCACGCGGAGCGCCTCGATGGCGGTTTCTTCGAGATCACTGTGGTGGAAGAACAGGTCGCCCCGTCCTCCCTCGATGAACCCGAAACCCTTGTCCGCGATCAGCTTTTTGATCGTCCCTTGCGGCATGCTAGCCACTCCTTCCAAACAGAAAACAAACAGTCATTCGGCCCAAAACAGTCCGATACAGCCCATGGTATCGGGACACAGCTCAGGCCACACAATGGCGTGGGAAAACAACCTGTTGGCACCTCGTCAAGGACCACACAAAGGCCCTCTTCCGCAAAACCACAGCGGCGAAGAGGAACGCTCCCAAGGAGGTTAGGGCTCACGTCTCCGTATTACTCCCCCACAGCTCTCGCGGTAGCATAGCATGTATGGGCGGCGAACGCAAGGGGCCGCCACGGAATATCGTCCGAGGGGGCTGACGGCGCGGTCCTCCGCCTTTTCAAACCACTTGACCACGCCACCACGCCACCACGCCGGAGCCTCGACGAGTGCCCCCAATGGCGACGTTGATTCAGGCAATGCACCCCCCCCTTTA
>SKJM01000188.1 GCA_007122045.1 Planctomycetales bacterium
CATCGTGCCAATTGCCGCGCGCCCGCCGGCGCCCGCGGCCGGAAGCGCAAGTTTCCGCCAATAAAGGACTTGCGGATCGCCGGTGCCGGCGTCCCCCGCCCCACGGCTTCGAGCGGTGGCGCGGAGCCTGCCAAGATGACAGTTCCCCGGCCGGCGCCTGCGTGCCAAGTTGGCCGGAACCACTGGCCCGGATTCTTCACGACGAGGTAGGGTGGTGACAAGCAAGCCAAGCCCCTGGTGGGACTTCGGTCGCTTGGCCGGGCGTGGTTCCAGCGGGCGACGCGCAAACCAGCGAAGCGTGGCTTGCGCAGTCCCACCAAGGACTTGCGCGATCTCGTCCCACCCTACATGAATCATGCGGGCTATTCGTCGACTCCGAACGCCACCTCCAGCGTCACCTTGTGCGCGGTGACCTTGTTGTCCTCGACGTCGATGGTCCAGTCGACCACCTTCAAACCATGGATGTCGTGGACGGTTTTCGACACCCTCGCCAGCGCCTGCTGGATGGCGTCGTCCACGCCGTTCGGCGAACGGCCGATCACCTTGATGATTTTCGCGATACTCATGATACGTCTCCTGTTGCGTTAAAGGATTGATAAACACCCCTGCGCGATTAGCGCCGGTAAATGCGGGGCGCCGGTTTCTTCTGGCTCATCGGCCGCCGGCGCCGCTTGTCGGTCAGCTTCACCCTCTCCTGGTGCCGCTTCACGTTCTCCCCCGCTTTGAAGGCCTCCACTTGAATCTTCTTGACCAGGCTCTCGTTCACCTCAATTCCCTGCGGCGCCAGCAGGGCGACCACGTCGCGGGCCGCCGCGTGGCGTCCGAGGCGCCGCACGGCGGTGCGGACGGCCTTCGTTCGACCCTTGCGCCGCTGCCGGCCCACCGCCAACCTCCCTCCCGTCACTGGGCCAGGACGGTCAAGAGCACCGCCATGACCACCGCGTTGTTCAAACCGTGGGCGACAATGGACGGCACCAGCGTGCCGCGCCATTCCCGCATGAACGTCAGCGCCAGCGCGATGGCCGTCAGCGCCGGGACGGCCAGCAGGCCCTGGGGGTGCAGCAGGGCGAACAGCACGCTCGACACCACGGCGCTGAGCAGCACGCTGCCGCCGCGGCGCATCGTCCGTGTCGCGTCGCGCAGGTGCCGGTAGAGCAACCCGCGGAAAGCAATTTCTTCCACGATGGGCGCTACCACGCACGCGAGCACCAGGATCTGGATGCGCTGCCACCAGGTTCCCTCGGCGATCCATTCCGCCGCGGGATGGGCGGGGGCGGTGTTCAGTTGAAGCGACTGGCCGGCGAAGCCCGCCAGAATTCCCGTCAGGCTGACCGCCAGGACGACCAGCGGAATGGCCATGGCGTAGCAGCCGACGGCGGCCACCAGCTCCGCGCCCGCACCCCGGCCGCCGGTCCATCCCAACTCGTCGCGCAACTGTTCCCGCGAGACGCCGCGCGCCGCCGGCCACCCGAGCGCCGCCAGGCTTCCGATCATCGACAGGAACCCCGCGGCCCCCACGGCGCCGGGCCCGAACACCAGGCCGCCGACGATGCTCAAGCCCACGAACAACACCAACCACCAGGCAAAGGTTTCGGCATAAACGCCGCTGTGCTCGGGCGCCGGCTGGAGCCCGGGCAGCGTATTGGCGAACAGGAAGGCCAGGAAGAGGACCAGCCCCACGAATCCCACCATGCCGAGCAGCCCCAGGGCCGCCAGGGCGCCAAGGACCAGGTAGAAGGTCCGCCGCGCGTCGGCAAGGACCCGTTCGCGCAGCGCGGTGTCGCTGCCCGGCGGGGCCAGCGCCAACTCGCCCAGCCAACCCAACTGCTGCTGCAACTGCTCTCGTTCCGCCTCCTCGACCGACGGGCCGTCGAGCCGGTTCTCCGAATAGTCTTCATACAACCGCAGGAGGATACCTCTCGCCGGTGGGTTCTCGGCCGGGCCCGACCTGCCAGCGGGAACGGTCCCCATTTTCGCGGCGGCAAGGCTATGGGATGTAGGGAACCGTACTTCGCCGCGAAAATGGGACTGTCCCGTCTCCCCCGTTTCCCCCTTTTCCCCCGTTTCCGCCGGCGTCTCCTCGACGGCGCGGAGCCGCTCCAGCGCCGCCTCCGGGCCGATCAGCTCGCCGGCCACCACGGCCACGCGCACTTGCTGCCCCGGCAACTGCGGCTGCCACGCCTCCACCCGCCGCTCGACGGGTCCGGCGGCCCGCTCACCGAACACGCTGGCCGCGCCGACCAGATACCGCGCCTGAAAGGTGACCATCGCCCGCTCCAGCCGGCCTTCCTCCACTTCCCGAGCGGGCTGGAGCATTTGCATCGCGGCCACCAGGAGGGTGACGGCCAGAATGACCACCCAGGCCACCACGGTACCTCCTCCGGTGCGGTGGACTTCGGGGGGCGGGGATTCGTTCGATAGGGCCTCTGGCGGCGTACTCATGGCCAGTCCTTTCCGTTATAGCGCGAAATACCCCCCGCCCTTCCATGCAAATGTTATACCCGAAGGGGCGCATGGGGGAAAAGCACCGCGAAAAGGGGGCGCGCCGCGTCCGAACGTCGGCCCCCTGCGACGCTTTGTCGCTTCGGCAAGACGAGCGGGAAACCGGCGTATCGTGATTATCCCCGCTACGGTGCCGGTTGACGCCATCGATGGCGGGAACTGCGGCGCGGTGTCCGGCGTGGAACGAGCGGGCGGGAAGCACATGGAGACGCTGAGGCAAATGCCAGCCAGCCCCCCGGAGGGGCTCAGGCGACCGGGCCTTAACCTGTTCCACGGAAAGGAGTTAAGCACGAGCTGGCGGAGCGCACAAAAAAAGCCCCCGGAAAGGCGGTGTCCCAGGGGGGCGGAGGACACGCATCGTTTCCGGGAGCGATTGGACGCTCCGCACCTTGGCGGCTGGCTGGGAGCCAACCTCGCGGGCGCTCTAGGTGTTTCCGAAGCGCGCCGCACGCTTCCATGCAGCGGACAAACGCTTCGCGGTCCGCAGGAATCTCGTGGGCACAAGATTCCCCAATGCGGACCCATCCACGTGGGTGGTCGTTCAATTCGCAAGCGGGCGCACACGGCGCCGCTTGCCTCGGCACGCCGGACGGCCCGTGGCCCTCGGCGGCCGACAACATCGGCAGGTGTGGCAGGGGCTTCCTGCCCGCTGCCTCGGGGATGCCTTGCCCTGCCTCCGTGTGTCCCATCCCCGTGACGCCCGTGAGATTATTCGATTTGCTCCGCGGGGTCAAGGGCGGTTTTCGAAGTATTTTGCCTCGGGGTTCGGGGGGGTTTCCGAGCCGTTGGTTGACACGGCCTGCATGCCGGACCATGATCATAAGGTAGTTGCCCGCCGGCCGCAACCCCGACTTCCCGTCGGCCGGAAAGTCGGAAGGTGGGTAACCGTTCACGGGGCGGCGCGGGCTGTTTTCTCCGCCCGATGCGAAGGGGACAGTCCCATTTTCGCGGCGGAAACGGTGGATTATTGGGCAAAAACCCCCTTGGACGAAGCGGCTTCGCCGCGGGAGGGAGGAGCGGTTTGAGCGGGTCGTGCGGGCTGGGAGGGCATCGGACGTTGCTGGGCTCTGGCGTGTGATATGGTTGGGTTTTCGGCCGTTGTGGCTGGATTTCCACGAACCCCACGAAAGGGTATCACGATGTCAGAAATCAGGAACCGTATGATCCAAGACTTGAAGCTCGCCGGGCTGGTCGAAGGGACCAGTCGACTGTACGTGCGGGCCGTTCGTCAACTGG
>SKJM01000538.1 GCA_007122045.1 Planctomycetales bacterium
CCGGCAGTGAAGCGAGCACCAGGGAACGGACCAGCCGGTACGCGCCGTAAAGTGCCAGAAGCGCAATTAGAATGGGTTTGAGGGGGCCGACGTTGGAAAGCAACACGAACAGGCCGACAAGGATCAGCAGCGCCCGCACCGGCGTGCTCAAGTTGGCGTTTTGCCAGGCGGCGTACAGTTTGGCGCCCCCGTTGCGGACGGCCCGCCAGATGGGCTCCTCGTCGACCGCGACGGGCGCGGGGGGCACGGCGGCCCCTGAGGGACCGCCAGCCGAATACGTGCCCGAGGGCAGGCGGGCGGCCTCCGGCGGCAAGCGGGCGGGCGCCGGCAGCGCGGCCAGCATGGCGCCGACCGAGCGGTGGCGCTTCTCCGGGTCTTTCTCCAGGGCCGTGGCCACCACGCTGCGGTACGGCTCGCCCAGGGGGGTGAGGTCGGGCAGGGCGGTCAGGTGCTTCATGAGCACCTCGCCGACGCTCTCGCCGTCGAACGGCACCCGACCGGTCAACAGTTCGTACAGGATAATGCCCAGCGCGTAGATGTCGATTTCCTTGCCGTAGCGGCCGTTGGCCACCTCGGGCGCCATGTAGTGGACGGTGCCGACGCTCTCGGTATGGCCGCTGCGGCGGCTGCACGAGATGAACTTCGACAGGCCGTAATCGCCCACCTTCACCACGCCTTCGCTGGAGAAGATGTTGCCCGGCTTCAAGTCGCGGTGGACGATGCCGCGGTCGTGCAGGTAGGCCACCGCCGCGCCGACGCCGTGGAACCAGGCCAGCACGGCCTCTTCGGGCATGCCGTCAGGGTGCCGGCGGAGCGCCTCTTCGAGGCTGTCGCCGGAAACGTATTCCATCACCACCCAGGTATCGCCCTGCTCGTCCTGCCGGATGTCGTACAGGTCGAGCAGGTTGGGATGGCTGAGGTTCAGGCAATGGCGGATGCCGCGCAGCTCGACGTCGAGGTTGCGGCGGACGAGCTTCAGCGCCACCTCCTTGCCGGCGTCGCTGTGGGCATAATAGATTTCGCCGAACCCCCCCTGCCCGATGCCCCGCTTGATCGTATACCCGGCCAGCGGCCGCGCGCCGCTGGCGTAGACGAACCTCGCCGGTCGGCCGGACGGAGCGTTGCCGTTCGGCGGGCTGACGAACTCGGCGGTATTGCGACCTTCGGGGTCCATGACGGCCACCTGCGGTTCCATGATCCCTTCTCCTCCGGCCCGGGCCCGTTGCCGAACCCGGCCGCCTCTAACGATTTTACCACACTCGTCCCTTGTTATCACTCCAAGGCCACGGCGAAATATTCGCCGGTAATGCGCGAGTTCCGGCCGATCCGGGCCCGGCCGGAACACGCCACGCCGTCCACTTCAAACGCCGTCCGGCTCCGGCAGTACAATTCGTCGTCGTGCCGGTACAGCACCAACTCGTGCGGCCACAGGCGGCATACCACGTGGCTGCTGGGCTTGGGGCCGAGGACGCACGAGTCGGCCATCAGCAGGACGGCGTCGGCCCCCGGCTCGGTCCGGTGCCGGCTGATGAAATCGAGCCGGGCCGTGGCGCTGAGGGCGTGGGGCCGCCGGAACCGAAGCCGCACCGAATCGCCCAGGGTGATCACGCTCCGGTCGGCCAGCGGGGCGACCCGCCGCACCGGCTTCCCGTCGACCCTCGTCGGGTGAAGGGCCTCGATCAGGTACCCCTCGCCATCGCGTCGGATCCGGGCGTGCCGGCTGGACAGATCGCCGAGGATCGGCACGTCGACGCGGACCTCGGCACTCGGCTGCCCGAGGACCACCGCGTCGGCCAGGCACACCCAGTAACCGCCCACGGCATCGACCCACAGCATGAGCTTCTCGCGGTTCCCAGTCCCCATGGCCTTGTATCCCCAGGTGCTGTCCAGCCACCACCCGTTGCGGGCGGCGCCCGCTCCCTCTAACCCCAATGTAACGTCGGAGCCGACCACCGGCGATTCCCCTTGTGCGTTGTTAGCCGCTGACCACCGCTCCGGCGGGGCAAGCCCGCGGGTGGCGTGCGGGGGCGGCGGCAGTGCCTGTTAGCCGTTGACCCCCGCTCCGGCGGGGCAAGCCCGCGGGTGGCGTGCGGGTGCGGCGGCAGTGCTTGTTAGCCGTTAACCACCGCTCCGGGGGGGCAAGCCCGCGGGTGGCGGGCTGCGGGATTCCCCTTGTGTAACTTACCGGCTCTGTGCCAACTCCTCGCCTTTCACCGAACCGCGGCCGAAATACTCGGACACCTGCTCGATGACGTCCTCGGCGGCGGGATCGTCGAGCGGGATTTCGGGGTGGAAGTCGGTCTCGGCCTGAACCATTTGGTCGGCAACGTCCAGCCGCGTGCGCAGGTCGGTAATCAATTCCCTCACCCGCCCAAGCCGGCTGTCGTCGAAGTGGAACTGACTGGTGGTCTCGGCGGCGGCGATCATCTGCCGCCGGGCCTCGAGGTTCTCCACCTCGACCTCAAGTTGCCGGCGGGCGGCCAGCATTCCCTCGAGCCGCTGCCGCGCCGCTTGCAGGCTGCGCTGCCGGGCGGCGTGGATCTGCTCGAGGCTCGCCAGCGTGGCGTCGCCGGTCTTGTAGCGGTTGAAGCGGTTGGCCAGGTCGGCCTTCACCTGGTCGGCCCCGTAGGTCCGGCCCGCGTAGGTGTAGGTGTCCCTCCCCTGGTCCAGGTCGTCGCGCAGACGCATGATCTGGCTCTTCTCCCGCTCCAGCCGCTCTTTCTCCCGCTCGATGCGCTCTTCCAGTCGTTGAACCTCGACCTCCTCCCGGGCGATCGCGTGGAGGTTCTTGCGGACTTCCGGGGCGAGGTCGCGAATCATGTCGCGTGCCCGGTCGATCTGGAACTCAATGGGCACGCTGTCCTTCATCGCCTGCCTTACGTACCCCCCGGAAGTGCGTAGATAACTGCGGGCGCCGGTGCCGAACAGCACCACCGCGGCGAGCACCACGCCGACCGAAATCAACATCGCCTTTCTGACCATGACCATGTCCTCCTCTTCTAAAGTTTTGTGAAACGAGTAAAATGGCAAGCCACATAGGTATTTCGCTGCGGACCACCGCATCTTGAATCTTTTTTCGGGAAACCATGATGGCTGCCGATTGCGGACCGTTGGTCGAGGCGATTCACGCCGCTCCCCGCCAAATGGTCATGGCACTTTCGGGGGGCGGAAGTCGCGCCTTGGCCGAGTTGTTGGAGGTGCCCGGGGCCTCGCGCACCCTCTTGGAAGCGGTGGTGCCCTACAGCGAGGCGGCGCTGGTGGCGTGGCTGGGCGGCCGCCCCGACCGGTTCTGTTCCACCAAGACGGCCCGGGCGATGGCCATGGTGGCGTTTGACCGGGCGCGGCGGCTGGCCGAAGTAGATATCGAGGATTTGGCGGGGATCGCCTGTACGGCGGGGCTGGCGACCGACCGGCCCCGGCGGGGGGAGCACCGTGCCCACGTGGCCCTGCAAACCGACCGCGAGACGGCCTGCTGGTCGCTGCAGCTTGGGAAAGGTCGCCGCAGCCGGCGTGCCGAGGAGCGGGTAGTCGCGGCGCTCGTGTTGCATTGCGTGGCGGAAGTGTGCGGCATCGATGGCCGGCCGCCGCTGGAGGTGAGCGATGACGAGCCGCTCCGGTGCGTTCGAGCCGCCGCGCGACCCGCCTGGCGCGAGTTGCTGCTCGGCCGCCGCGATGTGGTTTGCGAGAACGGTGCGGTGGAGACGCCCGCCGTGGTGCTTTCCGGCGCGTTCGACC
>SKJM01000861.1 GCA_007122045.1 Planctomycetales bacterium
GCCGCGGGCGAGCCGCAGCGCGCGGCGCCCCTCCGCCGCGCGGCCGGCGTGTTGCGCGCCGCCGACCTGCCCGCAGGCCGCCATCGGCTGGAATTCGTGTTCCGGCCGGGGATCGTTTACCTCGGCGCTGCGGTCAGCGCCGCCGGCTGGCTCGCGCTGGGAGGCTGGATTGGTTGGGGCTGGTTCAAGGGAAACGATTTTCCGCTTAAACGAACGTGGCGGTAGCTGTCCCCCCAAGGCGTGTCCTCGTCCTTGGCGAATTGCGGCAAGCCCCGACAACATGACGCAGGCCGGTCACTTTGACCGCATTCGCCCGCGCTGCCACGCCCCCCCAATTCTGTCTACTCAGGTCCGACGGCCGAGTAGAATGTCCATGTTAACCGGCCGAGTGGGGATAGTCCCCCGGAAACGGGCCGATGGCATTGGAATTGCTCAACAACGCCACCGTATCGTGGTTCGTTTCTCCCGCCGTGCACCGGATGTCGCCCCATGAAGACAATTGCCATCGGCTTCGTATTGCTTGCGGCGATCGGAGGCGCGGCTTACTGGGCTTGGGTGTACAACGACGAGTTGCCCGAAGGGTTGATCCAAACCACGGGCCGAATGGAAGGCGATGACATCACCATCGCCGCCGATATTTCGGGCCGGATCGTCGAAATGACCGCGCGCGAGGGCGATCCGGTCGAAGAAGGGCAGGTGTTGGTCCGGTTGGACGACCGGGCGGTTCGGGCTCGGGTCACGCAGGCGGAAAAAGCGGTGACTGCCGCTTCGGCACGCATACGGCGAGCACGGGCGGAACACGCGGCCGCCCGGGCCGGACTCGAAGCCGCCGAGAAGTCGCTGGACGTCCTCCGCGAGGAAGTGCCGCTGCAAATCGAGAAGGCCGAGGCCGAACTCGAACGCGCCCGGGCGGCCTACGCCACGGCCGAGGCGGCCGAGGAGCGGTTCCGACGCGATTATGAACGCAACCGGGAACTGCGGCAGGCCAAAGCGATCAGCCAGGAGGAATTCGAGGCCAGTCAACTGGCGTGGGTGGAGGCCCAGAACAGCATGCACCAAGCCCGGGCCGAAGCGCGTGTCGCCGAGCAGGACCGCGCCGATGCCGAGTTGGGCGAGCGGCGCGTCGCGGCGCAGGAAAGCGAGGTGGAACGACTCCGCGCCGAGGGGTCGCGCGCCGAGGCTGCCATCGACGAGGCCGAGGCCCGCCGCGATGAAGCGGAAGCGGCCCTGGACGAGGCCCGAAGCGTCCTGGAAGATCTCACGGTTGTTGCCCCCGCGCCGGGCACCATCATCACCCGCATCGCCGAACCGGGCGAGGTGATTGTCGCCGGGGCGCCGTTGTACGATATGGTCGACCTCGACCGGCTATATCTGAAGGCCTATATCCCGCAGCAGGAGGTCGGCCGGCTTTCGCTGGGCGACCCGGTGCGCATCTACACCGACGCCTTTCCCGACGTGCCGTATCCGGCCACGTTGGGCCACATCGCCCGGCGTGCCGAGTTCACGCCGCGGGAAGTGCAGACGCCCGAACAGCGGGTGAAGCTCGTGTTTGCGGTGAAGCTCTTCCTGGAAGAGAACCCCGAGCACCGCCTGACCCCCGGCTTGCCGGCCGACGCGGTGCTCCGTTGGAAGGAGGACGTGGAGTGGGAGAAGCCGCGATGGTAGAGCGCCCGCCGCGGCCCGACCAGCGGCCCGAGGCGGAAACGGTGGTTCAGGTGCGGGGATTAGTCAAGTCGTACGGCCGGGAGCGGGCCGTCGACGGCATCGACCTCGACGTCCATCGGGGCCGGATCGTGGGATTGATCGGCCCCGACGGGGCCGGCAAGAGCAGCCTGCTGCGCTGCGTCAGCGGGGTGCTGCGGCACGACCGGGGCGAAATCACCGTGCTGGGCACCCGGGTCGATTCGGATCGCGCGGCCGACGCCGTCAAGGATCGCCTCGGGTGGATGCCGCAAGGGCTGGGCAACAATCTTTACCGCGAACTGTCGATCACCGAGAACATCGACTACTTCGCCCGGCTGCGCTCGGTGCCGAAAGACGATTTGGCGGAGCGGAAGGAACAACTGCTGGGCGTCACGCAACTGGACGGCTTCCAGGACCGCGCGGTGAAGAACCTCTCCGGCGGCATGAAGCAGAAGCTGGCCCTGATCTGCACGCTGATCCATTTTCCCGAACTGCTCATCCTCGACGAACCGACCACCGGGGTCGATCCGGTCTCGCGGCGCGATTTCTGGTCGATCCTGACCGAGTTGGTCGGCGAGCGGTCGATGACGGCCATGGTTTCGACCGCGTATATGGACGAGGCCTCGTACTTCGAGCGGCTGGCGCTGGTGGTCGACGGGAAGGTTTTGCAGCAGGGCGACCGCGAGCAGGTGCTTTCCCAGGTCCGCGAGGTCAAGGTGGGCATCCGAACGCCCGATCAGCTTGGCGCGCTGGAGCGCCTCAAGCGGCACTTCGACCAGGTCGAGATCATGGGCACCGAGATCCACGCGCTGGTGCCGGCCGACGATCCGTCGCACGCCCGGCGGCAGGTCGAGCAAGCGCTGGAAGGCATCGACGTCGAAGCCACCCGCTCCCTGGAGACCGACCTCGAAGACGTGCTCGTTTCGCTGATGCGCCGGCGCCCCGACTGGGACGGCGCGGCGGAGGGCGAGGCGCCGGAGGAACCGTCGCGAGCGGGGCGTGGAGGCTGGGCGGCGCGCGTGCTGCGGCGCCTCGGGCTGGTTTCCCACGAGCCGGAGGCCCCGACGCCGAATCCCCCGGACCTTGCCGAGTTAATCGGCGAGCAGACCGACGTCTCGGAACAGTCCGAGGACGACGTCGCCGTCGAAGCCCGAAACCTCGTCTGCGAATTCGGCGATTTTCGCGCGGTCGACGACGTGAGTTTTTCCATTCCCCCCGGCGAGATATTTGGCCTGCTGGGTCCCAACGGGGCGGGCAAGACGACGGTCATTAAGATGCTGACCGGCCTGCTCACGCCCACCGGGGGCACGGGCAGCGTGGCCGGGGCCGACATCCACGGCGTCCCCCTCGACGTCAAGCAGCGCATCGGCTACATGGCCCAGACCTTCTCCCTGTACCCCGACTTGAAGGTCCGGGAGAACATCGAGCTGTATGCCAACGTGTACCGGGTGCCGCGGGCCGAATTGCGGCAGCGCTGCCGGTGGGTGGTGCAACTGGCGGGCCTGGCGGGGCTGGAGCACAAGCGCACCGACGCCCTGCCCATGGGAGCCCGCCAACGCATGGCCCTCGGCTGCGCCCTGGTGCACCGCCCGCAGGTCGTCTTCCTCGACGAGCCGACCTCGGGCGTCGACCCGTTGGGCCGGCGGCAGTTTTGGGAAATCCTCGTGCGGCTGGCGCGGCAATGGCGGGTGGCCATCCTGGTAACCACCCATTACATGGCCGAGGCCGAACACTGCGATCAACTCGGCCTGATGCACCAGGGCGCGCTGGTGGCGCTCGGCTCGCCCGACCAATTGCGGCATGAAATGGAACGGAACGTCGGCACGCCCCTGCTGGTGGAAACGGGCGATCCGTTGCGGGCGCTGACGCGTACGCCCAGCGACTCACGGATGATCTTGAGGTTTCGCTCCGCCGCGCCTGTCACCCCGAGGCGCTGCTCGCCGTGCGGAAGACGAATCGTCAATTCCAAAGGCAGGTCACTCCTTCGTTGATGTCCATCATCGCTCCCGACGGGCCGCGCCCGCCACAGTCATATTTTACACCCCCCA
>SKJM01000742.1 GCA_007122045.1 Planctomycetales bacterium
AAGAATGTCCTGTCGTTTCTTTTGTGGGTGGGGCAGCGCGGCTGTTCCCGTTCTGGCCGCGGTGATGGCTTGGGGCTTGCCGGTCAGCGTGGCATACGGGCAGGACGATCCTGCCACGGCCGTGCTCGATTTTCGCCAGGTCATACGCCAGGCCCGCGAGCGGGTGTTTCCCGCGGTGATCTACATCAAGTCCATGCGCGAATCGCTCGAAGGCGGGAAGACCCAGACGCAGGAGGTTACCGGCAGCGGCGTGATCATCTCATCGGAGGGCCTTGCGCTGACCAACTGGCACGTGATCGACCGGGCGGTGGAAGTACGGGCGCTGCTGACCGATGGCCGCCACGTCAATGCCGCGATCGTGGGTTCCGACAAGATCGTCGACCTCGGCCTGCTGCAACTGGAACTGCCCGACGATTTCGGCGAGGTGCCCTATGCCGAGCTGGGCGAATCGTCGCGGCTGACCGAAGGCGATTTTGTCATGGCCATGGGCGCGCCGTGGGGGCTGAACCGTTCGGTGACGATCGGCATCATCTCGTGCACGAACCGTTACCTGCCCGACCGCAGCGAGTACAGCCTATGGCTCCAGACCGACGCGGGCATCAACCCGGGCAACTCCGGCGGCCCGCTGGTGAACACCGAGGGGCAGGTGGTGGGCGTGAATACGCTGGGCACCACGTGGGGCGCCACGCTGGGCTTCACCATTCCTTCCGACACCATCCAGCAACTGCTGCCGCAGCTTCAGGAGCACGGGCGGATCAACTGGACGTGGAGCGGCATTCAACTGCAGCCGCTGCGCGATTTCAACCGCAACATGTATTTTTCGGGCGACCGGGGCGTGATCGTGGCCCAGACCGACCCGGAAAGCCCGGCCCGCCGTGGCGGCCTGCGCCACCACGACCGCATCCTGAGCGTGAACGGCCAGGCGGTGGCGGGCAAGACGGGCGAAGACCTGCCGGCCATCCGGCGCATGCTGGCGCTTCTGCCGGTCGATAGGCCGGCCACCTTGCAGGTGCTGCGCGGCGAACAGGTGGTGAATATCGAGCTGACGCCCCGTTACAAGGGCGCGGTGGAAGGCGGCGAGCTGGACTGCCGGCGCTGGGACTTCACCGCCAAGGCCATCAACCAGTTCGAGAACCCCACGCTCTGGTTTCACCGCCAGGAGGGGGTGTTCATTTTCGGCGTACGGTATCCGGGCAACGCTCAGAATGCCCGGCTTCGGGAGCAGGACATCATCCTGAAGATCGGCGATCGCGACATCCACACGCTGGACGACGTGCGCGAAGCGCACGAGGCGGCGATGCAGAACATTGCCGAGGAGCATCGTGTGCGCTTCACAGTGCTTCGAAACGGCCTGATGAGGCAGGTGGTGCTCGATTTTTCCCGCGATTATGAAAGGAACTGACCCATGGGACCAACCCGCTCCGGCCGATCGCCGGCATTGGCGATCCTCGCACTGATGATGGGGGTATTGCTTGGGACCGGCCCGGCGCCGGCCATGGCCGATGCCGCGTCGCACCAACGCATTGCCGAGGCGATTACGCCTTCCCTGGTGCGCATCGAGTTTACCCTGCGCTACGACCGGGGCGACGCTCCGGAAGCCATGGGGTGGCGGTACAAGTGCCCGAACTGCGGGAACTGGCACCGCGAGACCGGCCGCGGCTATGCCGAAGACGACCGGCCCTTGCAGCGAAGCGGCATCGTGCTTTCCGCCACACGGGTCGTCACCAGCGATCCGATCATCCACCCCCGGTTCGTCGAACGAATCGTGGTGCGTGCCGGCGATGAGGCCATCGAGGCCACGGCTGCCGCCTGGGGGCGCACCGACAAAGCCATGTTCCTGGAACTCCAGCAGCCGCTGCCCGAGGACTATCGGCCCGTCCCGATCGAGCCCGATGCCGAGGGGCCTTATTTTGCCGTGACCTACGGCGTCGATGACGGGGGCTGGATTCTCGGCATCAGCCCCTTGCCCGAGGCGATGGCCCTGGCCGACGACGGCCGGGCGGTGAGCCCGGGCGTGCCCGGCAGCGTGATCGTCAGCGCCGAGGGCCGGGCGGTGGCCGTATGTATGCGCGACGAGCTGCCGCTGGACGGCAGTTGGAAGGGCTCGCCGGACGATTGGCCGGTGATCTCCCGCGAGCAGTTGCAGCAGCGCCTCGAGCAGATCGAGGCGTTGGCGGGCCGGGCCCTGGTGCACGTGGCGCTTTCGTTTCGTTCGCGGGCAACCCCGGCAACGCAGCGGTTCCGCCACGACGACGAGGAGGACGCAGCCGAGCGTTCGGTGCTGGGGGTGCTGGTGGGGCCGCAGACGGTCCTTGCACTGGTCGATCTGCCGGCCCGCACGACCGCGACGCTGGAGCGGATTCGCGTCTCCGCGCCCTCCGGCCAAAGCGCCACGGGCTCCTTCCTGGCGACGCTGAAGGACTACGGCGGCATGATGATTGAACTGGACGAGCCGCTGGAGGCGGCCGTGCGGCTGTATCCGCACGACGCTCGGCAGTTGCGCCATGAACTGCTCCTGGTGGCCAACGTTTCGCTTCGAGGCGAACAGCGGATCGCGTACTTCGGCACCGGCCGCATCGCCGGCTACGGTATCGGCCGCCGCGGCATGGTCTTTCCCGAAATACCGCGCGACCACGATACCGAACTGTTCGTGTTCACCATGAACGGGGAACTGGCGGTGATGCCGGTGTCGTTCCGGGAGCCGTTCGAGGATCCGCATCACCACTGGCGTTCGGGGCGCGCCGCGATGGTGCCCGTTGCCCACCTGCAGCCGGTGTTCGATGAACCTCTGGCGCATGCCGACGAAAACAACGTGCCGCTGTCCGAAGAAGACGAGAATCGCCTGGCCTGGCTGGGGGTGGAAACCCAGGCGCTCGATGCCAGGCTGGCGCGCCTGCACGGGGTGTCGGACCAGACGCGGGACGGGCAGACGGGCATGATGATCGCCTACGTCTATCCGAACTCGCCGGCGGCGGAAGCCGGCCTGCAAAGCGGCGACATTCTCCTGCGGCTGCACCCGAAGGGCCGTTCAAGGCCTGTCGAGCTGCGCCACCAGGACGTGGGCATGTACATGGAGCACTTTCCATGGGATCGGATCGACGAAGTGCCGGAGCAGTTCTTCGAGCAGATCCCGATGCCGTGGCCGAGCATGAACAATTCCCTCAACCAGGCCCTGACGCAACTGGGCTTCGGGAACCGCTTTACCGCCGAGGTGGTTCGCGACGGCGAGACGCTGCGCATCGAATTCAAGGTCGTGCAGAGCCCGCCGCACTACGATTCCGCGGCGCGATTCCGCAGCGAACGGCTCGGGCTGACCGTCCGGGACGTCACCTACGAGCTGCGCCGATACTTCCAGATGGATGCCGAGGCGCCGGGCGTGATCGTCTCGCGCCTTGAACCCGGCGGGAAAGCCTCGGTCGGCGGCGTCAAACCGTACGAAATCATCACGCACGTCAACGACGAGCCGGCGAAGAACGTCGAGCGTTTCCAGCAACTCGTCGAGCAGCACGAAGGCGAACTGCACCTGTCGGTCCAGCGCATGCACCAGGGCAGGATCGTGAAGCTGGCGCCCTGACGAGAGTGGCCTTACGGAAGGAACGATGCCAGCCGCTCCATCAGGGCGGCGCGGCCGCGGGCGAGGAGCCGCTCGACGGCCTTGGGGGTGTTGCCGAGCACCTCGGCGATTTCCCGGCCGCTGAGCCCTTCGTAGTAACGCAGCACGAGGGCGG
>SKJM01000148.1 GCA_007122045.1 Planctomycetales bacterium
ACCTGTGCGCACGTATACTATACTCGTGGCTGCCGTGTGTTTCCCAACCCCCCAACCCGACTCCAGGACGCTGCCGTGCAACGCCCAAGCACCAACCCACGCCAACGAGCTACGGATGCCCCCTCCGATGCAATCGCGCAGACGCTGCGCCGGCGGTTCGGTTTCGATGCCTTCAAGCCGGGGCAACGCGAGGTGATCGAGTACCTGATGGAGGGCCGTTCGGCGGCGGCCGTGTTTCCGACCGGCGGCGGCAAGTCGCTGTGCTACCAGTTGCCGGCCGTGCTGCTGCCGGGCCTGACGCTGGTCGTCTCCCCGCTCATCGCGCTGATGAAGGACCAGATCGACGCCCTGACGGCGCGCGGCATCGCCGCACGCCGGCTCGACTCGACCCTCACCGCCGACGAGTACCGCGAGGTGATGGAGCAGGTCCGCTCCGGCGGGCTGCGCATGTTGTACGTGGCGCCGGAGCGGCTGAACAACGAGCGGTTCCGCGAGGCGATCGGCCGGGCGCGCGTTGCGCTGTTTGCGGTCGACGAGGCCCACTGCATCTCGGAATGGGGGCACAACTTCCGGCCCGATTACCTCAAGCTCCCGCAATTCGCGCGCCTCTGCCGCGCCGAGCGGATGTTCGCACTGACCGCCACCGCCACGCAGCGGGTGCTCGAGGACATCTGCCGCGAGTTCCACATCGACCCGCAATGCGCGGTCCGCACCGGCTTCTACCGGCCGAACCTGACGCTGCTGACCACGCCCGTCGCGGCCGCCGAGCGCGACGCCGCGCTGGCCGATCGCTTGCGCAGCCGGCCGCCCGGCCCGGCTATCGTGTACGTGACCCTCCAGCGCACCGCCGAGGAGGTGGCCGAACGGCTGGGCCGGGCGGGGTTTTCCGCGCGGCCGTACCACGCAGGCATGGCCGACGACCAGCGGGCCGAGGTGCAGGACTGGTTCCTCCGTTGCGACCGCGGCGTGGTCGTGGCCACCATCGCCTTCGGCATGGGCATCGACAAGGCCGACATCCGCTACATCTACCACTACAACCCGCCGAAAAGCCTCGAAAACTTCGCCCAGGAAATCGGCCGCGCCGGCCGCGACGGCGCGCCGGCCACCTGCGAGGTGCTGTTCGCGCCCGACGACCTCAACGTGCTCGAAAACTTCGCCTACGGCGATACGCCCACGCTCGAGGCCGTCACGGGCCTGCTGCGCGAAGTGTTCGCGCTGGGCGAGGAGTTCGACGTGAGCTACTACGAGTTGTCGGCCGCGCACGACATCCGCCTGCTCGTGGTGCGCACACTGCTGTGCTACCTGGAACTGCTCGGGTACCTCGAGGGCGGAACACCGTTCTATTCGAGCTACCGGTTCAAGCCGCTCGTTTCGTCGGCCGAAATCCTTTCCCACTTCGAGGGCGAGCGGCAAGCGTTCCTGAAAGACATTCTCCGCCACGCCGTCAAGGCGAAAACGTGGTTTACCATCGACGTCGACCGCGCCGGCCGCGCGCTCGACTGCCCCCGCGACCGGATCGTCCGCGCGCTCGACTACCTGGCCGAGCGGCAGTGGCTCGAACTGAAGGCCGAGGGCGTGCGGCAGCAGTACCGGCGGCGGCGCGCGCCGGACGATTTCCGCGGGCTGGCGGCCAAGCTGCACGGTCGGGCGGTGCGGCGCGAGACGACCGAAATCGGCCGGTTGCACCAGGTGCTTGACCTGGTGCGCCACGACGGCTGCCAGGTGATCGCCCTGGGCGCCCACTTCACCGAGACGCGCGACCGGCCGTGCGGCCACTGCTCGTGGTGCCTCGGCGGGCGGAAGCCGGTGCGCGTGCCCGAGCGCCATGCGCCGCCGATCGACCCCGACGTATGGCGGCGCGCCGCGGCGTTGCGGGCGGAGCACGCCGGCGTGCTGAGCAACCCGCGCTCGCTGGCGCGGTTTTTGTGCGGCGTGACTTCGCCCCGGTTGAGCCGCGCGAAGCTGACGCGGAACCCGCTGTTCGGCGCCCTGGCCGCCGTGCCGTTTCCGGTCCTTTACGAACGCGCCCTCGCCGAGCAGGGGGGCAATCCGGGATAGGCCAGCGCGCGGGTGGCGGTAGGATGGCATTCTCTCGGATCAACTTGGGGTCAGAGCGCCCTTAGACGTTAGCAGAATATGCCTAATGTCTAAGGGCGCTCTGACCCCAGTCGACGTTCCTGCCGTCCTGACCATGTGCTGGGGTGAGAACGCCAAGAACCGCATCGCATTTAGGGAAGTACACGTTCCGGCAGCGTGACCGGAGGCACGTCCTCGCCGGGTTCCGCGATGCGCCGCTTCAGCACGATTTCCGGAAGGGGCGGCTGCCTTTCGCCGTTGACGAGCCGGTCCTTGGCTTCCACTTTCACCGTGTCGGCATCCATCGGGGTGACGAGATAGGTGACCAACAGATCGCTCCCGTTGGCCAGCGTGCCGCGATGCTCGATGACCCAGCGCTCGCCGTCGCGGGTCCACGTGCTCTCCCCGAAGCCGCCGTCGGGCTCGAAGGTCCACGACCGTATCCGGTGGTTGCGGGGATCCCAGCCGATGACCTCGGTGCCGGATAGCGTCGGGGCGCCTTCCCCGCCAGTCAGAAACTTCCGAATCAAGTACTGCCCGCTGCTGTTCCAATCGCAAGTGGTTCGCAAGACAAGTCCCGGTGGATCGTCGCGTGGTTCCATCCAGTCGCCCAGCAGCCATTGCAGTTTCTTCAGATGGAGGCGGTGCGAGGGTACGGCGGTCAGCATCTCGTACATACTGCTGATGTACCACCGGCCGTCGCGTTGAACGAGCACCATGGTCGAGACAGGTTCGGAGGGAAGCGCCTTGGGAGGCGGCGTCAGCTCGGTCATCATGTCGACCAGCGCCACGTTTTCGTCCACCAGCCGCCACGAGGCGATTCCGAGCTGGAGTCTCACGTCCTTGTTGGCGGCGAAGTACTCGTCGAACGCGGCTTCGATCTGTTCGCGGCCAACGATGCGGCGGCCGGTCGGACCGATAAACTCGCCGTCGGGCACCCAGAGGGCTGCCAGGCCCTTCGCGTCGCCGCGGTTAAAACAGTCTTGCAGGGCAGCAACCGGCTGGCGGATTTTCGCCGCGGTCGCCGCTTCGGGGGATTGACCGGCTACCCGGTGGCCGGGGGCGGCGCCCAGGGCCAGAGAAAGCGACAGGATAAAACATATGCGATTCATGGGGATTTCTCCTGCGACAAATTCTGCGGCATCACGTCGCCAACCGGGAAGTCGGTGAGCGGCAAACCGGCGTATAACGGCGAAGCAGCACACGGTTGTTCCGTTTGTGCGAGGCACGCGAGGGCCGTTCCGGCACGAGGTACCCGGCGCGTCGCGACCTGGACGGAAAGTTACCCTTTGCCGTTGGCCATGTACCATTATAGCTTGCGATTAGCAGGAAGCCGCCCCCCCTCCTTTGGAGCAGGGTCAACTGGCGTGGTTTCTTATTCTTTGCTCTTTGCGCTGTCGTGGCGTATAATTTCCTGTTCTTCCAAGGAGTCGAGCGAATGCAATACCAGGCACTGCCATCCGCAACCCTGACCGTTTTGTGCGTCTTGTTCGTCCCGGCCGCGGCCAGCGGCCAATTCTGGCCGGGGTACGGATACGGGAGCGGTGGTTATGGCGCTTGGGGGGCTGCTGTGGCGGCGCAGGCCGATGCCAGTCATCGCAACCTTGCGCAGCAGCAGCATTTGGCCAACGAAAGGATCGCGGCCCAACA
>SKJM01000665.1 GCA_007122045.1 Planctomycetales bacterium
AGCCCGGCGTCCTTGAACATGGCCACGAAGCCGGTCAACGCCGTCACCATGGCCACGAGGCCGAAGTCTGCCGGCGTGAGCAGCCGCGCCAGGACGACGGTGGAACCGAGGCCCAGGGCGAACTTGATGCCTTGTGCCGCCAGGGTAACGGTCCCTCCGCGCACCGAGCGGCCCTTGAGGTCCTCGTGCAGGTGCTCGGTGCAAAACAGTTCCTCACCAAGCGGCCGCGCAGCGGGAGTTGGGGGAGACAGTACGGCGATCGGTTCGATCGAAGCCAAGGGATGCTTCGCGGTCGGTGGTGCGTTATGGGTTGCCGGTCGCCCGGCATCCAAAACCAACGAAGGAGGAGGCTCCGGCGGTAGCCGCTTACGGGTGATTTTCCGAAATCTCCGCGGCGGAGGGTATTCGTTCCGGGGAACCGCCCTTCGCCGCACTCACTCGTATTTCCTCGCGGTCGGCGCGCACTCCGTTCTCGTGGGTTGCGCAGACCCCATAAGGCAGGGGCGGACGCGTGACCGTCCGTCCCCTTATAAAAAAGATAGTTCGCAAAACACGGTGCCAGTGCACGCGAGTGGTCCGCCATGGAAGAAGTGGCCTGGCCGACAAGTAATAACCGGCACCTAGCAACTGGCTGTCCGTTCCGGTATTTCCGCGTCAGGGCGACGTTGGTCGGGAGCCCGCCGGCCGCCGCCGTTCCCAGCAGCGACGACGAGGGAGGCAAGTTCCGGTGGCTCCGACGGTGCCGGAATTGCAGACCTGTTCAAGCCGACTAGGCGGTCCTCCAGCGGCTCGAGCAGTCCCAGGATCTCGGTCATCTGCTCCCGCGACGTGGTTCCGTTGCTGTGCCCGGCAATGGTCAAACGGCCGATGCACGCGCCGCCGACGACTAGCGGGAAGTCGAGCGCCCAGCGGTCCTCGTCGGCCCCCGCCCCGGCGCAGTCCCACGTGGCATTGAAACTCTCGTGCAGCCGGGGCAGGTTGACGTCGAAGTGCAGGCGGGCGAGGCGCAGCCGCCGAGCGGCTTCGGTCAATTCCGACCAGACCAAGTCCCACCGGTGGCGGCCCTGCAGGCAGATGGCCGTTTGCACGATGCCGTCGCGCCGCGCCGCCAGCGGGCGCGTCAGCGACGAGGCGGCACGCCGCAGGCGACCGAACATGAGCCGCAGTTCGCTCCGCCCGAACAGGCCGGTGGCCGCGAAAACGCCTACCACCCCCACCGCCGCAATGACGGCCACCAGGTCGTACTTGGTGGCCGCCGAAGCCAGCGCCCCGGCCGAGGTGAGCGCGCAGGCCAGCGCCACCACGGCCAGCACCTTGCGGTTGCAGCCGAGGGCGTCGAGCAGCCGGTGGTGCAGGTGGCCCCGGTCGGTGGCATACACGCTGCGGCCGGTCAGCCGGCGGCGGACGATGGCGGCGGCCGAGTCGAGGATCGGCAGAGCCAGGGTCGCCAGGGGGGCGGCCAACATGACCGTGCCGGCGCCCTTCAGCGAAGCCCGAATCGCCAGCGCCCCCACCAGCAGGCCAATAAGCATACTGCCGGCGTCGCCGAGGAAAATGCTGGCCGGCGGGAAGTTGTACCGGAGGAACCCCAGCAGGCTGCCGGCGAACACCAGTCCCACGAAACCGACGTGCGGGTTGCCGGTCAGGAAGGCCAAGGCGGAAAGCGTTCCGGCAATGACGATGCCCAGCGTGGCCGCCAGCCCGTCAATGCCGTCGAGCAGGTTGACGGCGTTGATCGCGCCGACGAGCCAGAAGAGGGTGAATGGCACAGCCAGCAGGCCGAGTTCGATCTCCATGCCGAAGATGCCCAGCGTGCGGATGACCAGTCCGGTAATTCCCACCAGCGTCCCGGCGGCGACGATTTGTCCCAGCAGCTTGTGCCGGCCCCGCAGCCCGAAGCGGTCGTCGGCCAGCCCGACGCCGAGCAGGATCAGGCAGCCGGCGGCGAAGCCCAGCGCGCGAAGCCAGTCGTACCGGATGTCGAGGCTGAACGGGTTGGGGATGACCAGCGCCACGGCAATGACCGCACCGGTGGCCAGGAAGACGGCCACGCCGCCGCCAAGCGGGATCGGCCCGCCGTGGAGCTTGCGCTGCCCGTCGGGCCGGTCGGTCAACCCAACGCGTGGCGCGAGGCCCCGGGCGGCGGCGGTCAGCATCATGCTCACCCAGCACGCGGCGAGGAAGCAGAGGGCGGCGGGGAGCATCATGGTTGCTGGTTGCTGGTGGAATGGCGCGGGTGGTTGGGGGCAACATGGGCCGACCGGCGGCCGGCAGCGATTATTCATCCTGGTCGGAGTAGTAAACGTGATGAGCGCCGTTGCCGTTGCCATAACCGTACTGGTAGTCGCTGTAACGGTAGCCGTTGTAGCGGTAGCTGCGGTCGCCGAAACGCGCGTTTCCATTCGTGCCGTTGATGACGACGCCGAGCGCGTGGCCGCCCACCGAGGCCAGCATTTCGGCCGAGCGGATCAGCGAGGCCCGGGCATGCCGGGTCAGCCGGGCGACGAGGATGACCCCGTCGGCGCGGGGCGCGACGGCCGAAGGGTCGGTCACCGCCAGAAGCGGCGGCGTGTCGAGGATCACCGCGTCGTACTGCTGGCGAACTACCTGGAGCAACTCCTCGAAGCGGCGTGAGGCGAGCAGGTCGGCCGGGTTGTGGGGGAGGCGGCCGCAGGGGAGGACCCAAAGGTTGTCCACAGGCGTTTCGCGAACCACGTCGGGCAGGTCGGCCTTGCCGGCCATCACGGCGCTGAGGCCCGTCTCGCCGTCCAGGCCGAAGAGCTTGTGCAGTGTCGGGCGGCGCAGGTCGGCGTCGATCAGCAGGACCCGTTTGCCCGACTGGGCCACCGAAACGGCCAGGTTGGCCGCCAGCGTGGTCTTGCCGTCGGAGGGGTCGGGGCTGGTGACCTGGATCACCTTGAGCTGGTCGCCTTCGGCGCCGAAGTACACCGAGGTGCGGACCGCGCGATAGGCTTCCGCCTCCCGCCCTTTCCCGTGATGGTAGGTGCACAGCATCGGATCCAGGGGAGACGAGGTGTGGCCGTTGTCACGCTCCCCGGCCTTCAACAGCGGCACGTGGGCGAGGATGGGGAGGCAGAGTTCCTGGGTAATGTCGTCGGGGCTGCGGAAGCGTTGGTCGGCCAGTTCGACCAGGTACGCCAGTCCCAGCCCGGCCAGCAGGCCCAGCATGGCCCCGGCGGCCAAAACGCGAAGCAGTTGCGGCGCGACCTGCCGGCCAAGACTCGGCGTCGAAAGCAGGGTGGTTTCCACCCCGTTGTAGTCCTTCACCAGGCTGATTTCCTCCAGCCGGCGGATGACCAGGTCGAAGAGTTGCTGCATGCGGGCGATCTCGCTGCGGAAGGTCTCTTCGCGGATCTCGAAGCTTACCAGCGAGCGGGCGGCCCGGCGCTCGGACTCGAACAGGCGGTTGAGTTCCTCCAGGCGCTCCTCGCCGGTCTTCAGCTCTTGGCGAAGCGACTCAAGGTAGACGGCCAGAAAGTCGGCAGGCTCCTCGGCGCCCTCGAACGCTTCCGGCATGCCCGTTATCCGCTCCCGGATCAGCCGCATCTTCTTCCGCTGGGCCTGCACCTGGGGATGGTCGGGGCCGTAGCTTTCCAGGAGCATCTGTTCCTCCAGCAGGGTGGTGAACAGTTGCTGCTCGAAGGTCGTCCGAAAGCGCCGGTCCTGGGCTTCCGGGTCGCTGTGACCGATCAGCAAGACCA
>SKJM01000222.1 GCA_007122045.1 Planctomycetales bacterium
AACCGGGTAATTCCGGCGGAGCGAAGGGACCTCAGTTCAAAGGACAGCGCAACAAGTAGCAAGGCCGGAGGGATTGGCGATGAGCCTACCGACTCTCGACTCGTTGCAGAAGCTACAGACGGCGTTGCATGCCAAAGCGAAGGGAGAATCCAAGTTTCCCTCCGTGCCGGAGCAGACGTTCGACTTCCTGGGCCATACGTTCGGCCGTTGCTACCGGGCGCGTACTGGTGAGCCCTATTTGGGTACACGACCGAGGCGCGCGAAGATTCGCGAGTTGTGCGAATCGGTTCGTGAGCAAACAAGCCGGCGTTTTCTACGGCTGGACGCCGAGGAACAGGTAGGCTGTCTCAACCGGAGTCTGATTGGTTGGGCGAACTACTTCTGCTTGGGGTCGGTCAGCAAAGCCTATCGCGCCGTCGATGCGTACGTGGCGAGCCGGCTCCGCCGGTGGTTGTGCGAGAAACACAAGATCCGCAATGCGGGGATTACACGCTTCCCTGACTCTTACTTGGTCGAGACCCTCGGCCTGACGCGGCTCTGGAAACGAACGCGCAACCTCCCGTGGGCGAAAGCATGAGCAACATTGTGATAATTATCCTTTGTCCGAGAGCCGGATGCGTGAAATCCGCACGTCCGGTTCGATGAGCGGGAGGTGGAAACGGAGCCCCCGGCCACCGCGCCACCTCCCGACTCTACTGACGATGTAGGGTGGTGACAAGCAAGCCAAGACCCTGGTGGGACTTCGGTCGCTTAGCCAGGCGTGGTTCCAGCGCACGGCGTGCAAACGGGCTAAGCGTGGCTTGCGCAGTCCCACCAAGGGTTTACGCGACCTCGTCCCACCCTACATGGGTAATCCAAGCTAACGCAACCCGTAACCGTTCACGGGGGACTGTCCCAATTTTCGCGGCGGAGAAGGTATTCCTCGTGGATAACGCCATATTCGCCGCGAAAATGGGACTGTCCCCTTCGCCCGTGAACGGTTACCGAAACCCCTTTTCGCGCAGCAGCGCATCGGCCCACGGGGCGTCGGGCGGGTTCAGTGGCGGCACCGGGTCGTCCCGGTAGTTGAGCCGGTGATACCGCCCGTCGCGGTAGCAGTCGTCCAGCAGCGGTTGCAGCCGCAGCACGACGTCCCGGTCGGCCGGCCGCAGGGGGATCGGTATATTCGGCAGCGGCTCCCGCAGCGACACCGGGTACAATTCGGAGCGGTTCATGCACCTTCCCCGGGTAATGCAGATCAGGTACGGGGTCCGGCAGCGCCGGGGCACCCGCTCCGGCGAGATCGCCACCATGGAAACGCCGGTCCGAATCAGGTCGATTTCCACCAGGTTCACGCCGGCCATGAGCAGTTCCTGCTGCTTCCGGACGTATTGGGCCTGGCCGATCGTTCCCATCTTGTTTGCCGGACTGAGGAACTCGATGACGGTGATCAGTCGGCCGGCGGCGCCAGGGTCGGTAATCTGCACCCAACGGTGGGTCCGCGACTCGACCACCCGGTCCACCACGTGCGGCTCGGCCACGGCAACGGCCGCGGGGCGGCTCTCTCCGGCGGGCATGTCGGGTTGCTCTGCGACCTGAACGTCGGGATAGACGGTCCGCTCGCCCGCGTCGGTCTCGATGGTCACGTCTTCTTCAACCGTCGCCCGGAGGTCGTCGGGAAGCTGGGCATTGAGTTGGTTGCGCGTATACACCACCAGGGTAGCATGGACATCCCCCCAATGGGCTTCCAGGTAGGGGTCCATTCCGGGAAAGGGGCTTTTCATCGCTGGGCACCTCGCGCGGGGACAGGAAAACCGAATATCTATTATACCAGATACAGGGCGAGTGTCAGCCCGGTCGCTGAGTTGGCATACGAAGCGAAGATTGCAGTGGGTATGGGTAACCCGGATTATTCATGACGATGTAGGGTGGTGACAAGCAAGCCAAGATCCTGGTGGGACTTCGGTCGCTCGGCCAGGCGTAGTTCCAGCGCACGGCGTGCAAACGGGCTAAGCGTGGCTTGCGCAGTCCCACCAAGGATTTACGCGACCTCGTCCCACCCTACATGAATAATCCGGGGTGACGCTCCGTTTCTCGTGCTCACCGGCGTGCGATCGGGCGTCCGGCGGCGTCCGGGCCGTACCGCCGGGCAACTTCCTCGCGAATCCATCCCTCCAGCCCCGGCCGGCTGTAGAAACGAGGCCGGAGCAGGTCGTCGCCGGGCGCCAGGAGTCCCTCGGCGACGGCCCGCTCGGCCAGCGGCGTCCGGGGATAGATGCGCACGCCCACGCTGACGTGAAGCATCTCGGGGTCGAGGGCGTCGGCGAAATCCAGGCTTTCCAACACCGACTCGCGCGTCTCGCCCGGCCCGCCGAGAAGCAAAAAGCCGATGCGGCGAATGCCGTGGTCTGCCAGCATGTCGGCGATCTTCCGCACTTCGTCCGGCCCGTAACGCTTATTCATGGCTTGAAGCACGTCCGGCGAGCCGCTTTCGAACCCGAGGCTCACTTCCACGCAGCCGCTCTCGGCCATGGCGGTCACCAGTTCCTCCGGCACGCAATGCGGATAGAGGATCGCGCGCCAAACGATGCTCCCGTGCAGCGACTTCAGGCGGCGGCACAACTCCAGGGCGTACGTTGCCGGCAGATTGAACGTGTTGTCGACGAAGTAGAAGCGGCGGAAGCCGGCTTCGGCCGCGCGGGCGATATGCCGCACCATCGCCCGTGGCGATCGGGCACGAAGCAGCCGGCCTTCCAGATCGGGCGTCGAGCAGTAGGCGCAATCGAGCGGGCAACCGCGCCGCGTCTGAACGGGCACCCAGATGTCGGGGTCTTCGGGGTCGGCCGCCGGCCAGAGGTCTTCGTCGGGAAGCGGCAGCGCATCGAAGCCGGCGATAGGGTCCTTTGGCGGCGAGGCCGATCGGCCGGCCACGTGCACGCCGGGAAGGCCCCAGGGGTCTTTCCCGCGGCAGAGTCGTTCCAGCAGCGCGGGGAAGGCCGCCTCGCCTTCTCCGCAGATGCCGAAGTCGGCCCCAAGATATGCCAGGGCGGCGTCGGGAAACATGCTGAAACCGGCGCCCCCCAGAACGATGGGCGCCCCGGTTGCGGCACGGCAGGCCGCTACGACTTCCCGGACCGGCTCGATGAGCAGTCGCGGGCTTTCCATGTTCTGGTCGTCGATGTTGCGAATGGTCAGCCCAATGACGTCCGGCGCGAATCGGCCGACCGCCCGGCGAATTGCCGCGTTCGGATCGTCTTCGGCCAGCAGATCGAGCAGCCGCACCTCATGTCCGGCCCGCTGCACCGCGGCCGCCACCAGGGCCAACCCCAACGGCAGTACCGGCATGTTGAGCCGCTCGGTATTGGGCGAAATCAAGAGCACACGCACGGTCTCGCCTCCTCGTCCCGCTTTTTCTGGTGCGATGGCATGGAAGTCTTGTGTCTCAACGTTCAGGCCGGGCACGCGCGGCAATTCCGCAGCACTATTGGTGACCAGCCGGAAACTCTCCTTAGGGTTATTGTACCGCGCCAGGGGCGGATTTCTGCTCCCGCAGACGCTGCAAGCAGAAGACGTGGGATAGGATTTCCAGCCTGTCTTTTCAAGCAGAAGACGTGGGATAGGCTTTCCAGCCTGTCTTTTCTTTGAGTACATCCGGCTGCCCACGTATTATGGGCGGCATTGCCCCCACACGCAGGTAGATGACAGGCTGGAAAGCCTATCCTACGTGGACAGGCTGG
>SKJM01000102.1 GCA_007122045.1 Planctomycetales bacterium
CCGAGAACCTCGTGTGGGGCATGGAGCGGCCCGACCTGCTGCTCACCGAGTCGCTCGCGTTCCACGACCGGCGGGTGGCCGATACGGAGGTGGGCGGATGGCGCAGCCAGGCGAAGGACGGTCCCGAGGGTGAACGTGTGCCTGAAGACGAAACCCTCGACCAGCCGCGCATGCCCCAAGGCTCGCTGTTCGTCGAGCTGTACTACACCGGCGAACCCGGCGCCAAGCGGACCACGGACCTCCACACGGAGGCGGGCGATCTTGACGTCAGCAAGACGGGCGTTGACGGCGTGCCGGTGTGGCGCCTCGCCATCACGCGGAGCACGCGAGGCGAGGGCAGTGAAAAGAACAACGTGGCCCAGCGGCTGGCCGCCGCGCCGGCCACCTATGCGCCCGAAACCGACCAAAGCGACAGCCTGCTTCCCGGCACCGCCTCGGCCCCCGACATCGACATCGAGCGCGTCATCTCGTTCGCCTCCGCCGACCCCGGGGCGGCCGCCGACGGTCCCGTCCACTACTACAACCGAACCGGAACCGTTCAATTGGCCCCCGGCGAGTATCTACTGGTCGGACCGCGGCCGACCACGTACATCGGAGCGACGGCCGGCGGGCAGCTCTCCAGCCAGTACATCCGCCTCGACGGGGCCAACACCGAGGTCACCGCCGACGCGCTCGGCGGCGAGTCCTACCCCGACGCCGGCACCCAAATCAAGGCGCCCAAGACCATGATCGCCGCCGCCACGTGCGACGTGACCGGCCGCGACATCGGCATCAGCGTGTCGGAGCCGCTCCCCGGCGATACCTACTACAACCCCGTCCCCGACGGCGGCGACACCTGGTACGACCAGCCCTACGACGACCCGCTCGCCCAGCCGCTCGACAGCCAGACGGGCATGCCGCTTACCGTCGATAATCTCCTGGAAACCGACACGTACCAGGGCTACCGCTACGTGCTGCTGCAACGGCTGGCCGACCCGTCCCAGCCTCACAACCCCATCAGCAACCCGTACCGGACGGTCGACTGGATGCCGATCGATCTGACCGTGTTCAACGGCGAGGACGAGAAGCCCGATCCCTGGCCGCCGGAGGACGAGAATGGGGAACCCATTTTCGGCGAAGAGCACGAATGGGACCCCGACGACGAGAATGTCGATGAGGCCGACGGCCGGCTCCAATTCGCCACGCGGGAGCGGGGGGACCGGGACCGCGATCGCAACAACCTTTGGGCCCAGGAGTTCGCCACGCCCGAGGACACGTCGCCCGACGACGGCGCGAACGAGTTCTTCCGGCATCCGTTGGCGCACTCCCTGGGGTTCCTGAACCGCGAGTTCGGCGAGCCCGCCGGCGGCTCGGGCGCTCACGTGGGCGACCCCCAGGACGGCCCGTTCCCCTGGCTCACCTGGAACAACCGCCCGCCGGTCAACCCGTACGAACTGATGATGGTGCCGGCCACCACCGCCTCGCGCCTCGGGTGGGAGTACACCCTGTCGCCCGCGGGCGGCCCCGCGCGGCCGTACCGGGCCGGCGCGGGCACTGCGCCGCACGACCGGTACGGCTACCAGCCCGGCGAGGTCGGGTTCGTGCACCTGATGAACTTCTTCCATACCCGCGACCAGACCCAACCGCCGGCGTCGCCGCAAGACGTCCCGTCGGGACTGTTCCGCATGTTCGACTTCCTCACAACCCCCTCGCTGTTCGCCGGCGCGCACGTGTACTTGGCCGGCCAATCGCCGCCGCAGCACCTCGCGGCCACCTTCCGCGAGCCGGGCAAGATCAACCTGAACACGGTGATGAGCCCCCGGGTGTTCCGCGGGCTGATGAACGGGTTCCGGGAGGACGAGTTGATGGTGCTGTGGGACAAGTTCGTCCGCAGCCGGCGAGGGTACGCCGACGCCGACAACCCGGCCAATTACCCGACCGAGTTCGCCCGACCCTTCCGCTCGGCCGCCGCCGACCGCCTGTGGCCCGAGGGCGTGCCGCGGACGTCGCCGGGCGCGCCGAACCGGCCGATCGACGCCACCCTGATGCGCGGCGACCCCGACCAGCCCGAACGGCCCCTGTTCGCCTTCAACTCGAACTCCGACGTCAACGACACCGACCGCAACCCGTACTTCCGCTACCAGGGGCTCATGCGGCTGGCCAACCTGACCACCACCCGCTCGAACGTGTACGCCGTGTGGATCACCGCGGGGTTCTTCGAGGCAACGCCCGACGCCAACGTGCCGGGCGGCTACCGGCTCGGGCGGGAACTGGGCACCGACACGGGCGACATCCGCCGCCACCGCGCGTTTTACGTCATCGACCGCTCCATCCCGGTCGGCTTCATCCGCGGCCAGGACCTCAACGCCGAGAAGACCATCCTGCTGCGAAGGTTTATCGAGTGAGGTTGCTGGTTGCTGGGCGATGTTTGACCATGAAAGGGAACATGTTATGACCAGGTACAACACTCACACCGTGCGAGCACGAGGAAACACGTCACGCATTGCGCGTCGCGGATATACGCTGGTGGAAATCCTCGTGGCCACCACGCTGACGCTCGTGCTCATGTTCGCCGTGGTGCAAATCTTCGCCATGATCGGCGACAGCGTGAGCGACTCGCGGGCGATCCTCGAGATGAACGACCGGGTGCGGGCGGCAAAGACCCGGCTGCAAATGGACCTCGGCGGGCTCACCGTCGTCCCCCTGCCGCCCCGCGACGAAGAAGGCGACGGATACGTGGAGATCATCGAGGGCGAGGTCATGCTGCCGCCCTCCAGCGGCACGCTGCCGACCGCCGTGGCTGAGAACCTCGACGATGGGACGCCCGACACCACCGTGGGCGACTTCGACGACGTGCTCATGTTCACCACGCGCGACACCCGCACGCCGTTCATCCGCGACGACGGCACGCAAACCGAAACCGACGTGGCCGAGGTGGCCTGGTACGTCCACGGCAACCGGCTGTACCGGCGCGTGCGGGCGCTGCCGCGGGACAGGACCCTGACCGACCTGACCCGGCGCGAAAACCGCACGCGGCTGGTAACGCGGGCAGGCGGCTTTCCCGGCCTCGTTACGCTGCCGCCGTTGACCCCGCGCGACTTCTGGACCCGCGAGGCGAACAACGTCGAGGCGGGCGGCTTTTCCATTCGCACCGACGAGGTGATCCTCAACAACGTGATCGGGTTCGACGTGAAGGTGTTCGACCCGGTGGTCGGCGATTACGTCGACCTCGGGTACGCCGGGCATGCGTGGGAGAACCGCACGTCGCCGTTCAGCCACACGGGCCATTCCAACTCGGGGCTTGCGGGCCGGCGCATTTACGACACCTGGAGCGCATCGTACGTGGACAACCCGAGCGCCGAGTATCCCAACCCCATTCCGCCGCCGTACCCCGCGGCGCTGCGCGGCATCCAGGTGAAGATTCGCGTATTCGAGCCCGACAGCGGCCTCATCCGCGAAGTAACCGTCGTCCAGGACTTCCTGCCGCGGTAGGTGTCAGGGCTCTTTTCTCGCTTTGGGCGGGATGAACGTGGCGAGAGCAGGCGATTGGGCAGAGCCTGCCGACAATCGACAGAAAGCCCATATAGTCTACCCGGCATTGGACGCGATGGTCGCTCCCGACCGATCCGGCAGGTAACCGTTCACGGGCCGGACGGGGACTGGTCCATTTTTCGGCCAAACAACGCGATTTTCAGAGAAAGACGATGGCCGAAAACATGGACCTGTCCCCTTA
>SKJM01000236.1 GCA_007122045.1 Planctomycetales bacterium
AGCCAAGCCGCTGGCAGAGGGCGAGGTAGCACCCGAAATGGCCGAAGCCCCCGAGGCCCCGGAAGCGCCGCGGCAACGCGCCGCGCCCCTCCCACCCGGGGTCGAACGGCTCGAAACGCCGGCCGTGGCCGGGACGCTCCGCGCACCCGAGCGACGCGCGGCCGCCGTACCCGCCGATCAGCCCGTGCTGCTGGTGCAATGCGACATCACGCCGGAAGCCGCCCGGCAGGGGGCGTTCGATCGGGTGCTGGCCGAGCAGCAGATCGCCCTGCACGATGGCCGCGCAGACAGCGCGCGTGCCGAACCGGCCGGGCGTCCGCGACGGGCGCCCCGCCCTGCCGACGAACCGCTGGATCGCGTTCCACAGGAGCTGGCCGAGGCAGAGGCCGCCGACGTGGCGTTGGACGATACCTTCGACGTGGTATATGTGGAAGCGACGCCGGAGCAGGTGACGGCCACGCTCGACCAGCTTGCCCAGCTTCCCGATCAGTTCCTGGCCGTATCGGTGAAGCCGGCGCCGGGGATGGCTTCACAACAGGCGCTGACGCGGTTCAATCGGCGCGCGGCGGAAGCCGTGGGGATGGAACGGAGGGAGCAGCAGCGGCTGCACGGCAAGCCGAGGCGCGATGCCGACCCGGCCGTCGACGCCGAGTTGGCCGAGTCGGCGGACGACCGAGTGGACGCGCTGGTAGCTGAACCGCCTGAAGAAGCTCTGCCCGACGAGGTGGACCGGCGCCCGGTGGCCCGCCGCGCAACCCCGGCGCTGCCTGGCGGGGCCGGCGCGCGAGGCTACCGGCTCGGGGCGCCTGCGTTCGATGACCGGCCTGCCGATGCCCCGGCCCCCGCTCTGGATGGCGAACCGGACGGGGCCATGGGCGCCGACGCCAGAGCGGCGGGGGAGGCCGCGGTGGAAATCGAAGCCGCGGAACCGTATCGCGTGCTGTTCGTGCTGCGCGTCGTCCCGCCCGAGGTGTTTGCCGAGCCGGCGGCCGCGGCGCTCGAGGCGGCCCCGCTTCCCGCCGAAGTTGATGCCGAGGACGCGGCGGCGCCGCGGTGAGTTTTCTGCGGGGGCCGGCTGCCGGGCTTCTCACACGAAGTGGCTGACGAAATCGAGGTAGCTCGTCTCGCCGGGGTCCAGGTCGGAGTTGTTCTTGACCGACCGCATCAAGGCCCGGATGGCGTCGTGCCACAGTTCATCGGCCACCGGGGCGAAGCGGTCCCGCATGAAGCGGGCCTCGGTAATCGCCTCCACGATGCGGCCCGCCGACGATCGGTCCGAGCGATGCCCCAGCAGCGTCCTCCGGAACCCCTCCATGACGGCCCGGTCGTCGATCTCATCCGAACGGTCGTTCCGGTAGACTTCGACGACAAAATGCTCGATGTTCCGGAGCAGGTCCTGATAGTTGTTCACCAACCGGTTCATCTGCCCCTGAGACGCGGGCTTTACCTCGGGTGTGGCCGGGGCGGGCCGCTGCTCCCGCCGCCGCCGCTGCCGCTTGCTCAACTGCCGCAGCAGTTTCTCTTTGTTCAGCGCAGTCACTGAAACATACCTCCGTGCGGGTTTCTACTGTCTTTCGGGCAATCCACCGAGTTGCCCGAACGGGTCCCGCTCATTGTACTTTGGCTCCCGGCCCCCGGCAATTCGGAAGTGTGGGCAATTCCGGGAGGGGGAAGCTGGGCAGCCTGCGATCTTTCCCATCTTGCCACGAGGGGAATCAGGCGGGCCTGCGGGCCTCGACGTGTCGGCCGCCATGACCTACCATAACGCGTTATGCGACTGGTCATGATGGGTACGGGGCCGTTCGCGGTGCCGACATTCCGCACGCTTTACGAAACACACCACGTGGTGGCCGCGCTGGTGACCGGGCCGCTGCGCCGGCATCGGGGGAAGTTGGCCGAGCCGGTCAGCCCGATCCGCGACATCGCACACCGGCACGGCACGCCCATTTTCGACCCCGAGGAGGTGAACACCGACGCCTCGCGGAGCCGCCTGGCGGAATTCATGCCCGACCTGCTGGTGGTGTGCGACTACGGGCAGATTCTTTCGGCAGCCACGCTGGCCACCGCCCGGCTTGGCGGGGTGAATCTGCACGGTTCGCTCCTGCCGAAGTATCGCGGGGCGGCGCCGATCCAGTGGGCCATCTATCACGGCGAGCGCGAGACGGGCGTCAGCGTGATCCACATGACGCCGCAGGTCGACGCCGGGCCGGTCATCGCCCAAGCCCGGGTTGACGTCGAACCCGACGAAACGGCCGAGCAACTCGAAGCCCGGCTGGCCAAGTTGGGCGCCTGGCTGATGCGGCGGGCGATCGACGCGGTGGAGGCCGGGCGGCTGGAGGCCCTGCCGCAGGACCCGGCGCTGGCCAGCCGCGCGCCCCGGTTGAAGAAGTCGGACGGGGCGATCGATTGGGCCCGCCCCGCCCACGCGCTGAAGAACCAAGTGCGGGCGATGGAGCCCTGGCCGAAGTGCTACACCTATTGGCTGCGCGGCGATGGCCCGCCGGTGCGGCTGATCCTCGGACCGGTCGACGTGCTTTCCACGCCCCGCCCCGGCGCCCCGCCGGGCACGGTCGTGGAAGCGACCGGCGAGCGGTTGGTGATCGCCGCGGGCGAGGACGCCCTGGCCCTCCGCGCCGTGCAGCCGGCGGGCAAGCGGATGATGTCGGTCGCCGCGTTCCTGCGCGGCCACCGCGTGACGCCCGGCGACCGCTTCGGCGAACCGCCTCAGGCGGCGTGTTGACGGGCGAGTTCCACGGCCTTCTCGGCCAGCAGGCGGCCGGCGGCGCGGCATTCCTCCAGGATCTCCGGCGTGGGCCGGTACTGGCAGCGGATCGGTTCGCGCAGCTTCTCCCAGGGCATGCCGTCGAGCCACCGGTCGATGGCCTCCGGCGCGCCCTTGCCCCAGCCGTAGCTGCCGAAGGCCATCGCCGCCTTGCCCGCCGGGCGGAGACCCTCGAGATAATTCAACGCCGCGGCGGCGGCCGGCATCATGCCGCGGTTGAGCGTGGAACTGCCCAGCGCCAGCGCGGCGCAGTCGAGCGCCTCGGTGGCGATGCGCGTCAGCGACGTGCGGCGCACGTGCATGGGCAGCACCGCCACACCGTCCCGCGCGGCCCCTTCCGCAATCGCCTCGGCCATTTGCGCAGTGCTTTCCCACATGGTGTCGTAGATGACCAGCACCTTGGGCTCCGGACGGCATACGGCCCAGGCGGCGTAGGCGTCGAGGATCGTTTCCCAGTGCGTGCGCCAGATAACGCCATGGGCGGGGGCGATCATGCCGATCGGAAGGCGGCCCAACTTCTCCAGCACCGCCTTCACCTGCTTGCCGAACGGCATGACGATGTTGGCGTAATACTTCTTCGCCTCGTCCATGATCGTCGATAGCGATAGCTGATCGTCGAACCGCTGCGTCGTGGCGTAGTGCTGGCCGAAGGCGTCCATCGAGAACAGCAGCTTCTCCTCGGGCACGTAGGTGACCATCGACTCGGGCCAGTGGACCATGGGCGTGTCGACGAACTCGAGCGTGCGGCGGCCCAGGCTGATCCGGTCGCCGGTGCGGACCACTTCGAACTGCCACGCAGCGACGTCATGATACGCGGCCAGCGTATCGCGGCAGCGGCGATTGCACACGAGCTTCGCCTGCGGCATCGCTTCCATGACGCGCGACAGGCCGCTGGCGTGGTCGGGCTCGGCGTGGTTGCACACGATGTA
>SKJM01000013.1 GCA_007122045.1 Planctomycetales bacterium
GCCCGTTCGACGTCATTTCGTTGGACGGGCTGGTACGGATGAAGCTGCAGGCGAACCGCGACCAGGACCGCGTCCATTTGCGCGACCTGATCGACGTCGGGCTCGTCGGCCGCTCCCTGCTTGGCCGCCTCCCGCCGGCGCTGGCCGTGCGTCTGGAGCCGCTCCTGGCGGAATTGGGGAGGTAACTGTGCCTTTGATGACTCGCTCGTTCTTGGCTTTCGTATCGGTCGGCATTTTCACCGCTCCCCCGACCCCGGGGCTTTGCCGGTAATACGGTTGGCCCCGTCGACGTGGATGACCTTCGGCCGCAGCGCGCGGGCTTCCGTCTCGTCGAACAGGCCGTAGGCCAGCACGATGATCTTGTCGCCGGGCAGGGCGAGCCGGGCGGCCGGGCCGTTCAACAGCACCGTACCCGAGCCGGCCGGCGCCTCGATGATGTAGGTGACCAGCCGCGCGCCGTTGTTGAGGTTCAGCACGTGCACCTGCTCGCCGGGCAGCATGCCGGCCGCCTCGAGCAGTTGGCGGTCGATGGCAATACTGCCTTCGTAGTCCAAATCGGCGCCGGTGAGCGTGGCCCGATGGATCTTGGACCTGAGCATGAACCGTTGCACGGAAGCCCTCCGGGAGGATCAGAACTGGGCGTCGTCGATGACTCCGCCCCCCCGAATCCTCATCAGGTTCTGGTAGACGGTGTAGTCCAGATCGTTTCGCAAGAACCGGTAATGGCTGTCGGCAAAGAAGGCCACCACGCCGCCGGGGTGATGCGAGGAGACGTGCGCGTTGATGCCGTTGTTGGGCCGCGAGTCCTCCCACATGAACCCGATGTTTTGGAACGCGTTGTCGCCTCGAATGTCCCACCGGCCGGCGCCGAGCTTTTCCGACGCCACCAGCGTCGTCGTGGCTCCGCCATGCTGGCTGATGTAGTCGAGCGAAACGCGGGCGTTGGGTGCGTTGGTGTGGTCGTGAAAAACCCCGTCGGCGATATTGTTGTTGCCTCGGCCCGTGTTCGCCACGTACGCGTTGTCGGCCCGGCCCGCCGCGGTCGTCGTGGGCGGATTGCTGGGGCAGATCATGAAATTGATTCGGACCGCCCGCGCGGTGCCTCCCATCCACTCGTTCCACAGGTCGTTCCGCTCCAGGTAGGGGAACAGCATGACCACCCAGGAGGCGTTGTGGTCGGGCAGTTGATTGCGCCAGCCGGGGAAGTACCGCCGACTCGACTCGAAGTTGACCATCGCCAGGGCGAGCTGCTTCTGGTTGTTCACACAGGTTGCCCGGCGCGCGGCTTCGCGGGCGGCCTGCACCGCAGGCAGCAGTAGGGCCATGAGCATGCCGATGATGGTGATGACCACCAGCAGCTCGACGAGGGTAAAAGCTTTTCGCGTTGTGCGTGGCATGATGGGTGCTCCCAGAGTGTTCCGCCTGATAAGCGTGCGCATCGGTCCTTGCCCAAACGTATTGTTGCAGAAAGCGGCAGGGAAATCCAGGGGGGTCCCGAAAAAAACTGTCGGGTGCGGCCGAACGGTTCTTTCCGCAGGGCGGGGACAGCACGATCGGAGGATGGTGCTCCCCCTCTACGGTAGCATTTTATCGCCTCGCAGGCGGCCGCGGCCCCCCATGATCGGGTCCGTTTCGGCGGCACTGAGGGACTATGCGCTTTATCTCATTTGTAGGATGGACATTCCTGTCCGTCGTTGGCGTGACGGACAGGAATGTCCATCCTACCGGTGCGTGACGGACAGGAATGTCCATCCTACAACTAGACTTCGGCCCGCCGCCGGCATATTTTTCGCGGATACCCCTGGAAAGATCGACCGATTTGTGGAACAATGAAGTTGGGCAGGGTCATCGGGAGCAGGACAAAGCAAAGAGGAACCAAAATGGAACGCAAACCGAGCGCTTTTACACTCGTCGAATTGCTGGTGGTCATCACCATCATCGGCATGCTGGTGGGGCTGCTGGTGCCCGCGGTTATCGCGGCCCGGGAGCGGGCAAGGCAGGCAAGGTGCGTGAACCAACTGAGAGAGTTGGCCATGGCCACCCTCCATTACGAGACGGTCCGGGGCCAGTTGCCCGGCTGGCGAAACCAGGCGCCGGTCGGAGGCGGCGAGATCAGTTGGGTCGTCGCCCTGTTCCCCTACCTCGACCGCGAGGACCTGTGGGAGCAATGGCGCACGGGATCGGGCGACACGCCCGTGTACGAGCAGGTCGTTTGTCCCAGCGATCTGGGCAACCCTGGCCAAAATCCGCAGGGGCCACTGAACTACGTGGCCAACATCAACCTCTTCCACGACCGCGTCGGAGGCGGGAACACGCAGACGCTGGAAGGTCTGCGTAGCGCCCAGCGCACCGTGATGATCTCGGAAAGGGTGTACGATGCCAGCCGACCCGTGGGACCCTGGAGTGGCACGGATCAAAACCGGCTGACCTTCAATTGGACGGCGGCGCCCACCGTGCACGGCCTGGCCGGGCAAGCCGCGGGCCTGTCGTCGAACCACGGGGGGCTGATCCACGTCGCCTTCGCCGACGGGCGCGTCGAGGCCCTGGCGCCGGAGACATCGACTGCCGATTATCGGTCCGGTCCCTAGCCGGCTGACCGAAGCCCGCGCCGGTTGCCATGCCCGTAACCGTTCATGGCCGGCTGGGGACTGGTCCATTTTTCGGCGAACAAGCGCTGTTGTCAGGGAAAGACGATGTCCGAAAAATGGACCTGTCCCCTTACCGGCCGAAGGGGACAGTCCCCCGTGAACGGTTGCCATGCCCGATACCCTCGTCGCCGTTGCCACCTACAACGAAATCGAAAACCTGCCGCGACTGGTGGACCGAATTCTGGAGGTCGCGCCGCAGGCGGATGTCTTGGTCGTCGACGACCATTCGCCCGACGGCACCGGCCACTGGTGCGATGAGCGAGCGGCGGGCGAGCCGAGGTTGAAGTGCCTGCATCGGCCCGGCAAGTTAGGGCTGGGCACGGCTATCGTCGCCGCCATGCAATACGCCCTCGAGCACGGGTACACGTACGTTCTGAACATGGACGCCGACTTCAGCCACCCGCCCGAGCGAATACCCCTTCTGCTTTCGGCCATGGACCCCCTGAATGGGCCGCCAGTCGACGTGATGATCGGCTCGCGGTACGTGCCGGGCGGCCGGATTGAAGGCTGGGGGGCGATGCGCCACCTCATGAGCCGCGGGGTGAACCTGTACGCCCGATGCCTGTTGGGCCTGCCGGTTCGCGATTGCAGCGGTTCGTTCCGCTGCTACCGCACGTCGCTGCTGGCGAAGCTCGACTTCGACGCCTTGGAGAGCCGCGGCTACTCATTTTTTGAAGAGATCCTCTGGCGGCTGAGGCGCCTGGGCGCCCGACTGGCCGAGACGCCCATCACGTTCGTCGATCGGCGGCACGGGGCCTCGAAGATCGACGGCCGCGAGGCGGCGGCCGCCCTGTGGATCCTGTTTCGGCTCGGGGTGCGCAACTGGGTGGGTCGCATGCCGGGCAGCGGAAAACAGCCCACCGACACGTAGGATGGACATTCCTGTCCGTCGTTTGCGTAGGATGCACCTCTTGACCCCCTCGGCGGAAGACGGACAAGGTAACCGTTCACGGGCCGGCCGGGGACTGGTCCATTTTTCGGCCAACCGGCGCTATCTTCAGGGAAAGACGATGCCCGAAAAATGGACCTGTCCCCTTACCGGCCGAAGGGGACAGTCCCA
>SKJM01000458.1 GCA_007122045.1 Planctomycetales bacterium
ACTGAGGTTCGGCGAACTCGCGAAGAATACGCGAGGCAATTTCACGGGGACGTGCGGGCAATGATGGACGATTTGCGTCGGCCGCATGCCGAATCCGAGCGGCAATCGGTATCCCATGAGCCGAAGGTCCGCGGCAGGAAGCCTGTGGCAACAACGCAATCCGACGGATAACCAAGCCGTCGAGCTGAAAGCACCCGAGGCTAGCCGCACCACGGGCGCTTGGCTCAGGTGCGCCGGTCACATCGACCCATGTTGTCGGACGAAGAGCCGCACAGCCCGGGTGGGGGCCCTCGTTGTTGTACACAAGTTTCGAGTCGCACAAAGGGCCACCTGCGGGCTCGCCCGACGGAGCCGTGGTCACTGGGCTACCCCAGGGGAGAAAAACAGCCACCAAATCTGGGGAAGACAGGGAATATCGGGGGGGTTAGTCGCCCCAAGTTTTGCGGCTGCCACCTTTTCCCTCCCCACAAACCCCGCCGCTGCCACTTGTTTCCCAGCCGATCGTTGGGGTAGAATGCAACCCGGTGGGACGGCGCTTGGCATAGAAACCCCATGGCCGCTCCTGCGTCGCCGTTTGAGTTGAACCCGCTTCTATCCCGCCCGCTCCCCGCCGGGTTTCCCCCATGGCATGAGCCTTCGCGGGAACGGGCGGGATAGAAGCCTCGACGTTCGGCGAGAAAGAGATCGCCATGAGACAACTGTTCGCGACGATTCGTACGCTGGTCGGCGAGGACAAGTACATCGTCGGAAAGCATGCGGCCGAGCGACTTGAAGAACGGGGCATCATGGAATGGCAGGTTGTTGCCGGCGTGGACGACGGCGAACCGATCGTGGAACGCCCGGAGGCGTCACCCAACCCGGCAGTGGAGGTCCGTGAGACTTTGCCCGACGGGACGGAATTCAAAGCCATCTGGTCCTGCCTGCGGCAAAGCGGCGTCGCGAAGTTGGTTACGGTTTATTTCTTTGACGAGGATTGATAATGCGCATTCCAGGTCAACGCATGAAACGCACTCGATTGGTCCAAACGGAGCGCTACGTCGTTGCAGTGGACGTCGAAATGGTGGTACCGGCCGACGATCCAAGCGAACCGTGCTACGAAGCAGAAACGATCAATTTGCTGCGAGAAGTTAAAGAACGGGCAGACGCCGGGGACCTCTCGTGGCTGCGACGTCATGGCAAGGTGTACGAAGCTATTGGGGCGACTTGATCGCTGCCGCGTTCCGGCGTCGCTTATCCGCGCAGGATGCACGCTTGAGGTCGAGTACAGAATGACAGGCGTGGCGCGCGAGGACGCATTGGCACAGGAGGATAAGGAGATTCTCGAACTCGTTTCCGCGGGCCATGTATTGGCAAACATCCCGAAGAACCCGCAGCGCCCAACCTCGCCCGAGCATATCGTAGATTGGGTGCTCGCACGCTGCGGCAGGGCTTCAACCTGACTGTGCGTTCAAGCGGACCGCGGGGAGAGGCTGTCGTCTTCATGGAACTGGCGGCCTATGCGTCGTACTTTGAACTGAACTACGACGGCTCATCCGTTTCCAGGTGAAGGCAGCCTTTGTTGCGAAAAGACGGCGCAGCGGCGTGTGCCTGCTACATTGCCGCGACCTGCGCGCCCTGGCCGCTTTCGCCGAGACACACAAGCCGCGGGCGCGCATGCTCGTATGCACCGAACCGGAACCGCGCGTCGTCGACGGCGTTCGCGTCGTGCCCTGGAACGTAATTCTCAAGGAACTGTGGCAAGGGGCGATCATCAAGTGACGTTCCGACTTATGTGGGCGTCCACCGTAGTCCATCCAATTCGGCCCCCCCGCGCCGGAGTAGCCGCGGCGAGGAACCGGCCGGGGGCGTGCAGGCGATCCCGGAGTTCCGGTTGCGGGCTGGCAGGCGTGGCATCCGGCGGGTATGATGGACCGGTAAAGGCACTCTCGTTAACCCGATCGCTGCAAATCAGAAGGCGAGCGGGGGGCGTGAGGCCCCTGTTTCTTCCGCGTCCAGGAGGCCGCTACGATGACTTCCTCGTACAACCGCCGGCGATTCTTGCACACGGCGAGCGGTGCCGCGGCGGGGCTGATGATCCTGGGCAACGCGCGCTCGGCGCGCGGGTATCAGGCCAACGAGAAACTCAATGTGGCCGTCATCGGCATCGGCGGCATGGGCGCGGTCAACCTGAACCTCGTCGCCGGGACGAATGTCGCGATCCAGCCGGGCTACCGGATCGAGGCGGCCGGCGAGCCGGAGGCGACGGGCGAGCATATCGTGGCGCTGTGCGACGTGGACGAACGCGGCGCGGCGGCCTCCGCACCGGGGCGACGCAATCCGCCGGGCGAGTCGTTCGCCCGATTCCCTCGCGCGAAAAGGTACCGCGATTACCGCAAGATGCTCGACGCGATGGACCGTCAGATCGACGCGGTGCTGGTGGGCACGCCCGACCACATTCACGCGCCGGCCAGCGTCGCGGCCATGCGGCAGGGCAAGCACGTGTACTGCGAGAAGCCCGGGGCCAACTCGGTGTTCGAGGCCCGCGTGGCTGCGGAAGTGGCCGCCGAGCAGAAGGTGGCTACGCAACTGGGCACGCAGATGCATGCGACCGACAACTACCGCCGCATCGTCGAGTTGATCCGCGCCGGGGCGATTGGCGAGGTGCGCGAGTTTCACATCTGGCTGCGGGCAGGCGGCGGCACCAGCGACCGCCCGGCCGAAACGCCGCCCGTTCCCGACGGCCTCCACTGGGACCTGTTCCTGGGCCCGGTGCGGCACCGGCCGTACCATCCCACGTACGTGCGCGGCTGCGGCGGGAACTGGCAGCGTTGGTGGGATTTCGGCGGCGGGGCCCTGGGCAACATGGGCTGCCACTATTTCGACCTGGCCTTTTGGGCGCTCGACCTTCGCCACCCGGTTGCGGTCGAGGCCGAGGGGCCGCCGCCGCACCCCGAGACGGCGCCCGGCCGGCTGCACCTCCGCTACGAGTTCCCCGCCCGCGGCAACCTGCCGCCCGCCACCCTTACCTGGACGCACGGCAGCCAACCGCCGCCGGTCTTTGCCGAGAACGCCTTCCCCGACTGGGCCTGGGGCGTGTTCGTCGGCAGTGAAGGAATGCTGCTGGTCAGCTACCCGCAGCGAATGCTTTGGCCCGAGGCGAAGTTCGCCGGCTACCAACCGCCGGAGCCGAGCATCCCTTCGTCGATCGGGCATCATGCCGAGTGGATTGCCGCCTGCAAGACGGGCGGCGCCACCGGCTGCCCCTTCGGCTACTCGGGCCCGATTTCCGAGGCGGTCATGCTGGGCAACGTCGCCTACCGCAGCGGCGCCCGGCTCGAGTGGGACGCCGCCAAGCTGCAAGCTACCAACGCGCCGGAGACCGACGCCCTGCTGCGCCGCGAGTATCGCGCGGGTTGGACGCTGTAAGGCAGGCGGTAGATGAAACTGTGCCGGCGAATCGGGCGGCCCCGTTCACCGATCCTGCGGAACGGGCGTCCCTCCCGGTGGCGGCCCGGGCAATCGGCGCGGCGGCAGCCTCCCGGGCCGGCGAACACCCCCGGGCGGTTCCGCGTCGACAAACTCGACCTCCTTGCCGGCCACGTCGATCTCAGCGATGGACCACGGGCTGGTCAGGGCCTGGGTGACAATGTCGCCCGGCCCTGGCGCCGTCGACTGAACCCTTGCCACCACCTTCCCGTCCTTCAGCGCGACCGACTGGATACTG
>SKJM01000457.1 GCA_007122045.1 Planctomycetales bacterium
CCCACAGCGGCGAATCGTGCCGCCACCCGGCCGGCTCTGCCGCGTCGGCCGATGCGGTGCGCCGGGCTTCCCGCGCCGCCTCCCCCTGTTCGGCTGCCGTTGCCTCGCTGAGCGGCTCGGCGAACAACCGGTAGTGGGTCGGACGGCGCTCGCCCGGCGGCCACACCTCGTCGAGGAACATTTGCGGCAGGCCCGCGTGGCTCCCGTGTCGGGCGTACACGGTGCGGCCGAACCCGTAAATCGTCCGGCCGTCGTGCACCAGCAATCGGCCGGAGGGCACCTGCTCGCCGGCGCGGGGCCAGCCGCCCCAGCCGGCGTGCATCTTATCGCCGTAAATCCAGTAGGTGCGGTGCCACCACGAGTCGTCGAGGAATCCCGCCTGGCTGAACAGGTGCGGCACGCGTTCGTCCATCACCTGGCCTTCGAGGTCGAACCGGGCATGGCGCATGAACACGGAACTTCCGTCGGAGGAGAGCACGTCGGGCAGGAAGCCGGGCATGTCGAAGCCGCGGACATTTTGCTGCGGCGTGTGGCCCGTTTCGGGATCGCGATCGTCGAGCCGCGTTTCGGAAAGCAACTCGCCGGTGCGGGCGTCGAGCCGCACCAGGCGGATGCCGCCGTCGGTGAACGCCGACCGGCCCGCCGCGGCGAACGCCACGCCGTCCTCGACCAGCACGTTGCCGTGCAGCGGCCAGACCGACTCGAGCTGGTCGTAGGCCACCATACGCCGGTTTTCGGGGGCGGCGCGGAACCGCCAGGCCAGCCGGCCGTCGTCGGCCCGGAGGCAGTACACCCAGCCGTCGGCGGCGCCGAACAGCACGCGGCCCTGCCAGATGGTCGGCGGCGAGTCGATGCGTCCGCCGGCCGTGTAGCTCCAGGCCTTTTTCCCCGTGTCGGCGTCGAGGGCGTGCAGCGTGTGGGCGTCGATCTGCGCGACCCAAAGCTTCCCCTCAGCCACGACCACGGCGCTCAAGCGGCCGCCCAGTTCGGTTTCCCACTGCTGCCCCAGTTCAGCCGGCACGGCCGTTTCGGTGGCGCCGCTTCGCGCGGCGTTGTGGCGATAGGTAGGCCAATCGGTCGGTGCGGCCGCTTTCGCCTCGATAGGCTCATCGTAGGCGGGGCCGCGCAGCAGCCGCGGTTCCGCCGGCTCCGCAACCTCGCTGCCCACCGGCACGCGGCGGGGGGCAAGGGCGTTGAAGCCGTTGAGCTTCGCCTCGATGAAGCAGGCGCACGGGTGGGTCGGCGCGTACAGCAGGCCGTTGGCGGGCATCACGCCGTACTGGCACGCGCCGCGCACCCAGTGGTCGGCCGTGGCATCGCCGGTTTCCGTGTCGACCAACTCGACCCCCGAACGGCCCAGCACGAGGAACCGGCTGGTGGCCTTGTTCCGATAGCAGCGGTGGTGGGCCATGCCCACGCGGAAAAACTTCTGGTCGGGCGGCCGGCGGCGGACGACCTCGCCGGTGTGCAGGTCGCGCGCGACGGTAATGCCCGGCTCCCGGGCCTGCACCAGGTAGCCCGACCACACGAGCCCATCGACCACCAGCACGTCGACCGGCGCGTTGTAGGCTTCGCGGCAGGGGGCGTCCCAGAGCCGCTTTCCGGTTTCGGCCGAGAAGGCGATCATCTCACCCTCGGGCGCCTGCCCGCCGGCGGGGCTGATTTGCCAGGTAACGGCGTCGGTTAGCTTGTCTGTGGTCGGCGCGGCCTTCCGGTCGGCCGAAATGACCACGCCGTCGACGGCCACGAGCGTGGGAGTCGACCAGGCGGGCCGCTCGACGCTGACCGGCCGCTCGGCCTGCCAGCGGGGCTCGCCCGTCGCCGCGTCGAGGCACACCACCCCCAGCGGATTGTGAAAGAGCACTTGTCCCGCGGCTACCGTGAGTGTGAGGGGCATCAGTTCGCGGGTATCGGCGTCGGCCTTCTTCCAGTGGAGCTTGCCCGTGGCGGCGTCGAGCACGACGAGTTCCCGGCGCCGGGGCGGCGGCACGGCGCCGCGGCGGCGCACGGTGCCCGGGTCGGGCTCGTCAAGTTCGCCCCTAACCACGTACAGCACGCCGTCGTCGTGCAGCACCTCGATCGCGTCTTCGGTATGTTCGTACACGTGGAGCGTTTCGCCGGTGGCGGGGTCCAGGGCCGAAAGCGGCTCGCCGTAGCCGAGCGTCACGAACAGTCGGTCGTCGGACGCCACCAGGCGGCGTGTGAGTTCCGGCGGCCCGCTGCGGAACCCGCGCAGGTGCCCCTCCCACCGGCCCAGCGGCTGCTTCCACAGCACGACGCCGCTGAAGGCGTCGCGGGCGACGAGTTGCCAGTCGGGATCGAGCGCCACCAGCGCCGTGGGGCCTTCGTCGACGACGTAGTAGATACGCCGTCCGCAGGACACCAGCGCGCTGATGTTGGCCAAATGCTCGTGCGACCGGGCCCACACCGGATCGGCCACCCACTGAAAGTGATACGGTTCGCCGAAGGCCTCGTCGTCGGTGACGGCGTTGTTGTCGGGCCCGTGCAGGTAGTGCGTCCATCGGCCGATATTCTCGGGCCGCGGCTTGACGGTCTTCCGCCAACCGTCGCCGTCGCGCGTCATGGCCACGCCCTCCGGTGCCAAGACGCGCTCGATTTCCTCAGCCGAAGCGGCCTCCGGGTCGTCGACCACCAGCAGATTCACCAGGTTATCGGTATAGGGCAGCCGCGCGCCGTGGAGTTGCTCGATGGAAACCGGCCCGTACAGCCCCAGCGAGCGGACGTGCTCGCGCGCCTCGGCCACGGCGGCCGGATTGCGGTCGAGGCCGTGGACGAGGTATCCGTCGTGCGCCCTTAGCGCGGCGGTGAGCTTCCCGTCGCCGCATCCGAGGTGGACGACCAGCCCGCCTTCAATGCCGCTTTCGGCAAGGATCGATTGCGCGGCATTGGCGGCAGCCGCGCCCCTGGCCGGACTTGCGATGCCACCCGCGATGAGGCAAGCGAAAGTGACTGTCAGCCAACGAGGCAGGATTGTTCCAGCGTTCATAAGTGGGTCTCCTAAGCGTGAAGTGGGGGGGTTCAGCCCGCCGGTTGGAGCACGACCTGCCAGCGGCGGGGCATGGCGGCAAACGCGCGGCGGTAGGTGGCCTCCAGGGGGACCAGCACGTAACCGTTGGGTTCGAGGTACAGCGGCATGTCGGGCAGTTCGTCGCCCACGGCCAGCGGCTCGACGTACGCCCGCACGCTCAATGCCGACTCGTACGCCGCCAGCGTCAGCGGTTTGTCCTCGACGCCGGCGAAGGGCTGGCCGGTCACCTCTTCCCAAATGGCGGCGTGAATTCCGGCCGGATCGCGGGGGGGTGGGCGGAACTAAATCGAGTAGCAGCAGGTGAATCTGGCGGTCGAGCAGTTGACCGGCCTTGTCGAGAAACAACCGGAACGCCTTCTGCCCCGACTTGTTCCCCGGCGAAACGACTTCGACGACCGCCGCCATCCGGTCGCCGCTGACGTGCCGCACCACGACGGCGCTCTGTTTGCGGCGGTAGAAGTCCATTTCGGTCTCGGCCCGGATGCGCACCTGCGACGGCGCGGTGAGCAGGCCCACGCCACTGCCGTCGGCCGTATCGCCGGCAGGGCGGGGCGGTTCCGGTTCGTTGTTTTCGGGCACGTGTTCGAGGGTCATGATTTCGGGGCCGAAGCCGGCCGCGTGCTGCTCCAGGAGGGCGTAGTATTCGTCGG
>SKJM01000270.1 GCA_007122045.1 Planctomycetales bacterium
CGAGGGCCCGGCGCCCGCACCGGCCATCTCCGGCCGGTGCCACGCGGCCACCTCGCCCTTGGCCCCGTCGACCAACTCCTGCCGCATCCGCTGCGCGCGGTCGTCCTCGCCGGCCGCCGCGGCCGGCTCCGGGCCCTGCACCCGCGTGTCCAGGTCGGTGGTCAAAAACTTTCCCCGGAGCGTCGACAGGAGCTGGCTGTACAGCCGCCCCGAGTCCTGGAAGCGCACCTCGAGCTTCGTGGGATGCACGTTGACGTCGACCAGGTCCGGCGGCATTTCGAACCGGAGAAACGCAATCGGGTACCGGCCCGCGGTCAACAGGCCGCGATACGCCTCGCCGAGCGCGTGCTGCAGGGCGCGGTCGCGTATATGGCGGCCGTTGAGGAACACGTACTGCATGCGGTTGTTGCTCCGGCTCTGGCTGGGGTGGGCCGCGTAGCCGAAAAGCCGAACGTCGCCGTCGGCGCTCTCGACGTAAATCAGGTGGTCGGCCAATTCGCGCCCGAAGAACCGGGCGATGCGTTCGAGCTGCCCTTCCGACGCCGGGATGTCGAACACCGTCCGGTCGTTGTGCCGGAGGGTGAAGTGGACGTGCGGGGCGGCCAGCGCGATGCGGGTAAACGCCTCGCTGACGTGGCCGAACTCGGTCGACACCGCCCGGAGGAACTTCCGCCGCACCGGCGTGTTGTAGAAGAGGTTGTGCACTTCGACGAGCGTTCCCGGGGGACACCCGCAGGGGCTCACGGCCCCCGGCTGCCCGCCGGTCACTTCCAGTTCGGCGCCGGCGGGGCTTTCGTGGGTCCGGCTGCGCAGGACGGTGCGGCTGATCTCGGCGATGGAGGCCAGCGCTTCGCCGCGGAACCCCAGGGTGCCGACGTGGAACAGGTCGTCGGCCTCAGCGAGCTTGCTGGTCGCGTGGCTGGCCACCGCCAGCGGCAATTCCTCGGCCGCGATGCCGTGCCCATTGTCGACCACGCGCATCAGGTCGATGCCGCCCTTGACCACCGACACGTCGACGCGCGACGCCCCGGCGTCGAGGGCGTTCTCCATCAACTCCTTCACGACGCTCGCCGGGCGCTCGACCACCTCGCCGGCGGCGATCTTGTTGATGAGCGACTGCGATAACTGGCGAATGGGCATTGCGACGCATAAAGGTTGTCCCGAGGACAATCCCATTTTCGCGGCGGAGCAGGAGGCGATTGCGCCCCGGGGCCGCGGCGCCGCGAAAATGCAAATCGTCCCCAGAGGCTCAAATGTTGTACTGCTTGATCTTCCGGTACAGCGTCCGCTCGCCGATGCCGAGCATGCGGGCGGATTCCTCCCGGTTGCCGCCGGTGAGCCGGAGCGTTTCGGCAATGAACAATCGTTCGAGTTCATCGAGCGGCTTCCCGACCAGCTTCGCCAGCGAGGCGGCGCCGGGCGGGCCCTCCGGCTCGGAAGACGTGCCGGGGTCGGCCAGTTCCTCGGGCAGGTCGTCCAGGTCGAGCAGGCCGTCGTAGTCGACCACGACCATGCTCTCGACCACGTTGCGAAGCTGCCGCACGTTGCCCGGCCAGTCGAACGCCCCCAGTCGGCGACGCGCCGGCGAGGTCATCCCTTTCACCTGCTTGCCGTGCTGTTTGGCGAGCTGCTTCATGAAATAGTCGATCAGGATGGGGATGTCCTGGCGGCGTTCGCGGAGCGGGGGAAGGCGGAGGGTGACGACCTTCAGCCGGTGGTACAGGTCGCGGCGGAAGGTCCCGTCTTCGAGAGAACTTTCCAGGTCGCGATTGGTGGCCGAAAGCAGCCGCACGTTCACCTTGATCGGCTGGTTCGACCCCACCCGGGTAATCTCGCCGTTCTCGAGCACGCGGAGCAACTTGATTTGGGTGGGCAGGGGCATGTCGCCCACCTCGTCGAGGAAGATGGTGCCGCCGTGGGCGTATTCGAACTTCCCCACCCGGTCGCTCGAGGCGTCGGTAAACGCTCCCCGCACGTGCCCGAACAGCTCGCTCTCCAGGATGTTCTCGCTCAAGGCGGCGCAGTTCAGGGCCACGAAGGGCTTGCTCTTGCGAGGACTGTTCTGGTGGATGGCCTGGGCGACCAATTCCTTGCCCGTGCCCGTTTCGCCCTGGATGAGCACGGCGGCGTTGGTCGGGGCGATGCGTTTGAGGCGTTCGAGCACGGCGCGCATTCGGGGGCTGTCGCCTACCACGCCCTCGAAGCCGAACTTCTCGTCGAGCCGCCGATGGAGTTCGAGGTTCGCCCGCCGGAGGCGGGTGGTCTCGGCGGCCCGCTGCGCCGCCGCCCGAAGCTGGCCGATGTCGAGCGGCTTCAACAGGTAGCTGAACGCCCCCCGCTGCATGGCGTCGACCGCCGAGGGCACCGTGCCGTGGCCGGTAACCAAGATCACCTGCGCCTCGGGCTGGGCCGCCTTGGTGCGTTCGAGCACGCCGAGGCCGTCCAGGTCGGTCATCACCAGGTCGGTCACCACCACGTCGAAGGCGGCCTCCTCGGCTTCCGCGGCGCCGGCCACGCCGGAAGTGGCCACGCGGCACTCGAATCCCACCCGTTCCAGGGCTTCGGCCATCGTCTCCGCCTGCGAGGGGTCATTGTCGACCACCAGCGCGCGGTAGGGCGGCTCCGGCGGCTCGGCCGCGGCGGGGTCGGCAGTCGGCTTTTCGGTCACTTGAGTCATAGGTTCGATCATAGCCGGTTTTTCGGGCCGGCAGAAGGACCGGCACCTTGGGGGGAGGTATAGCACCGTCCGAGCCACTCGTGCCCATTAATACCTCTGTTGTAGTATGCTCACCGACTTGTATCGACTATAATGGAGTAGCCGGGAAGGGGCGCCGGTCGCGGCGGCGCACCTCTCTCGGCCGCTTCCGATCTTCCCGCGAAAGGGGGTTCCCATGTCCACCGTGTTGGAAACGTGCCAAGCGGAAGAACGCTTCCTGCTTAACGGCATCTCGTGGGCCACGTATGAGGCCCTTCTTGGCGACCTGGAACACGGCGGCACCCGGCTGACCTACGACCAGGGGAGGCTCGAACTCATGTCGCCTTCAGGGCATCATGAATGGTTTGCAGAGATCATTGGTCAAATGATCAGAACAATGACCCTAGAGCTGAACATTCCGATCCGCACGACAGGGTCGTGGACCCTCAAGCGGGAACGGACGCGGCGGGGCGTGGAGGCCGATAAGTCGTTCTACGTGGCCAACGAGTCGAAAGTGCGGGGGCGGGACCACTTGACGCTCCAGCGCGACCCGCCGCCGGACTTGGCCGTGGAGGTCGAGATTTCCCGACCCTGGATCGACAAAGCGCCCATCTACGCCGACCTCGGGGTGCCCGAGGTCTGGCACTACGATGGCGAGCGGCTGCGGGTCGAGTTGCTGCAGGACGATGGCACGTATGCGGAAAGCCCGACCAGCGCGGCGTTTCCCTTCCTCCCGCTGGGAAAGATCGAGGAGTTCCTCGACCGCCGCGCCGAAACCGACGAAACGACCTGGATCCGCCGCTTCCGCGACTGGGTCCGCGACGAGTTGGCCCGAGATAGGTGAAAAGGGGGTTCCCATGTCCATCGTGTTGGAAAAGTGCCAGGCGGAAGAACGCTTCCTGCTCAACGGCATTTCGTGGGCCACGTATGAGGCCCTTCTTGGCGACCTGGAACACGGCGGCACCCGGCTGACCTACGACCAGGGGAGGCTCGAA
>SKJM01000386.1 GCA_007122045.1 Planctomycetales bacterium
ACACGCTGATCTGTACTGCAGCAGCACGACGACCGTCAGAGAGGCGTTGGAAAGGGAATCCAGCGCGTCTACCATTCCGCCACTCCGGCTTGCGCGGGGGCTGTTACGCTACGTTGGTGTGCCCGGGTTTTGCCGCGCTTCCGTGGCCAAGCCGCGCGGCGGGGTAGTTGCCATACTCTACCGCGCATGGTGCTCGCGGGACAACCGGCCCTGAAAAACTAGCCCTCGTCCTCGTGTTCGACCCCGCGAATGGCCCAAAGGAATCGCTCCACGGTCGGGCATCGTTTAGCCGGATCGGCTGCGAGGCACGAATATATGGCCTTGCTCAATTTGGGGTGGACCTTGGGACGGTACTGTCGGATGTCGGCCGGCGCCTGGTCGTGCGACATGGCCGCCATGCCGGTCGTTCCGCGGGGCCAGGGCAGTTCGCCGGTGAGCAGTTCGAACGCCGAGACGCCGAGGGCGAAAACATCGACCCGCTGGTCCGTCGGCTGGCGGCGGACGAGTTCCGGGGCCATATAGTTCGGCGTACCCGTGCGGTTGCCCGGCAGCATGAACGACCGCGTGGCGGGGATGGTCAGGCCGAAGTCGATGAGCTTGATGTCCTCCTGGTTCTCGCAGAGGAGGAAGTTTCGCGGGCAGACGTCGCGGTGGATGAACCCCTGCTCATGGACGGCGGCCAGGGCCTCGGCGGCCTGGCGGATGAGGCGGACGCGGCGGCCGTCGAGTGCGGGGTCGCGGCTGACGAGCAGGGCGTTGAGGTTCGCCCCGTCGATGAACTCCATGACGAGGTACTGCTCGTTTTCGGTGGTCACGCCGTGTTCGAACGTGCGGATGATTCGGGGGTGGTCGAATTGGACGGCGATTTCGCCTTCGGTCGGTTTGACCAGTCCCTTGAAGCGCGCCTCGAAGGCGCGGGTCTTTTCGCGGTCGAGGATCTTCAGGCCGACAATCTGGTTGGTGCGCAGGTCGCGTGCCATGTAGAACTTCGACATCGTGCCGGCAATGCCCGCCCGCAGCAACGCGAACCGGGAGGGCACGTGCAGTTTGCTGCCGGAGAAGATGGCTCGGATGTCATTGAAGAAGCCCATCGGTTCAGCCGTTATTTGCCGCAGTAGTCGATGGCGCGCGCGATTTCGCTTTGCAGGTCCTTGCGCCGCACGATGCGGTCGACGAAGCCGTGTTCGAGGAGGAACTCGCTGGTTTGGAACCCCTTGGGCAGTTCGATGCGGATGGTGGCCTTGATGGTGCGGGGGCCGGCGAATCCGATCAGGGCTCTCGGTTCGGCGAACACCAGGTCGCCCAGCGAGGCGAAGCTGGCGGCCACCCCGCCCATGGTGGGGTTGGTCAGGACGGAAATGAACAGCCCGCCGGCCTGGTCGAAGCGGGCCAGCGCGGCGGAGACCTTGGCCATTTGCATCAGCGAGAACATGCCTTCGTGCATGCGGGCGCCGCCGCCGGAGCCGGAAATGATAATCAGCGGGAGCTGCCGCTCGGTGGCGCGTTCGATGGCGCGGGTAAGCTTCTCGCCCACCACCGAGCCCATGCTGCCCATGATGAAGGCGGAATCGGTCACGCCGAAGGCGACGCGGCGGGCGCGGATCATGCCGGTGCCGGTCAGCACGGCGTCGCGCAGGCCGGTGCGCTGCTGTTCGGCCACGAGGCGCTCGCAATAGGGTTTCTTGTCGGCGAAGTCGAGCGGGTCGGCCGGTTCGAGGTCGGTGTCCCACTCGTCGAACGTGCCTTCGTCGAGCACCTGGCGAACGCGTTCGCGGGCGGGAACATACCAATGGTAGTCGCACTGGGGGCACACACCGAGGCGGCGTTCGGCCTCGCGGCGGAAGATGATCTGCTGGCACCCCGGGCAGCGCATCCAAAGCCCTTCCGGGACGCCGCGCTTCGGCCGCTTGGCCGTGTTCCGGGCCGTGGTGGATTCGATACCGGACGACATGAGTTTCGCAACCTGGGGTTCGGGGGATTCTGACAATACCGTTTCGGCGGAGGAAAAGCCCTCCCTGGATCATCGGCAGGCCACGGGGCTAGCCTGCAGAGACCGTGGTTTTCTGAGGCTCCACTTCGAGCACCTCCCAGTGGCCGTGTTCTCGGGCGGTCTTCCACAAATTGCCCAACTCGGTCTGATTGATGAACCGCCGGACGAGGCTGGCCACCGGTTCGGGGACGATCATGGCGATGGTGCCCTCGCGGTGCTTCTTCAGCAATCGGGTCATGGCGGATCGAACGCGGGCGTCGGCCTCGCCGAGCATCTCACCTTCGGGGGGGCAGACGTTTTCCGGCTGTTCCTGCCACTTCTTGTACACGCGCGGCTGCTTCTGCCGCACCTCGTCGATCGCCATGCCTTGCCACAAGCCGTGATCGAGGTTCCGCATGTGTTCGAGGCGTTTGCACTTCACCCCGAGGCCCCGGGCGAGGACTTCGGCGGTTTGGCGTGCGGGCTGGCAGTTGGGCGCATAGACGATCTCGATGCCGAGGCCGCCGAGTTGACCGACGAGCTGCGCCACCTCGTGGTCTCCTTCGTCACTGAGCGGGATGTCGAGGGTGCCCTGGATCCGCTGCTCGCGGTCATAGTCGGTTGCACCGGGGCGAATGAGCACAATGCGAAGCATGATTCTGAACAACTACGCAGCTTGGTTATTTTGGGCCAGTTGGGTCATTTTGGCAATGAACCGGCCGTAATCGGGTTGGGAAAACAGGGCCGAGCCGGCCACGAGCAGGCGAGCCCCGGCGGCCGCGCAATCGGCCACCGTTTCGAGGTTCACGCCCCCGTCGATCGACAGCAACAGGCGGTCGCCGGCCAGTTCCTGAAGGCGACGCACCTTCGAAAGCACAGAGGGTTGGAACACCTGCCCCCCGAAGCCGGGCATGACGCTCATTACCAGAACGAGTTGGCATTGGTCGACATAGGGCTCGACGGCGGCGACGGGGGTCGGCGGATTCAGGCAGAGACCGGCCCCCGCGCCCAGGGCGTGAATCTCCTCGAGCAGGGCCTCCGGTTGGGGGGCCGTTTCGATGTGGATCGTCAGCAGGTCGGCGCCCGCCTCGCGGAACCGCTTCAGGTATTGGGCCGGGTTGGAAATCATCAGATGCACGTCCAAGGGCAGGTCCGTCACGCGGCGAATGGCCTCCACTACGGGGATGCCGAAGCTGATGTTCGGCACAAAATGTCCGTCCATCACGTCCAGGTGCAGGATCCCGGCGCCGGCTTCTTCCAGGCGACGGATCTCCTGCTCGACCCGGGCGAAGTCGCATGCCAGCAACGACGGCGCCACCATCGGTGCAGTATCGAGCAAGCGGTCAACCAAGGGCGACGCGAACATATCGTCACATTGTACCAAGAGGCTAAAGGGAAGTCTGCGCAGCGTCGGAAGAAGGGCGGCGCCAAGCAGGCGGCTGTTTCACTAGGTCGACGTATTGCGGGGCAGGCCATGTACCCCTAACAAGGGGGCTAAAATGGCAATTGGGATAGACCGGCCGAAGGGGACAATCCTATTTTCGTGGCGAAAAAGCGCTATCCTGGACGAATGCCTTCCCCCCCGCGAAAATTGCGACAGTCCCCCGTGAACGGTTCGGATGTATCCTACCACGGCAGCCGTCCAGCGGCAAACCCGCCGGCGGGCCGGCGGGCGTTTGGTATTCCCGCCTCCTACCCCGGATTGCCAGTTG
>SKJM01000557.1 GCA_007122045.1 Planctomycetales bacterium
AGGTGCCGCCACTTCTCCGGGAATCGCACGATCATCGGCACCTGGGTGCCGGGCATGTTCAGGAACCGCTTCGTGCCGGCGAGCATGCCGCCGTGATCGGCGTAGAAGACGACGATCGTGTTCTCCGCCACGCCCTCGTCGTCCAACTCCTGCAACATGCGGCCGACCCAAGCATCTACCCGGGTAATCAACTCGTGCAGCCGGGCCCACGCCTCGCGCATCTCGGGAAGGTCGGGGTGGAACGGCGGGAGTTCAATGTCGGCGGGGTCCACCCGGGTCTGCACATCGGGCGGCAACCGATCCAGCCGCGACTCGTGCGACTCGGTATTATTGAAGACGGCGAAGAACGGCTGCCCCTCGGCCCGGTTCCGGTAATGCGCCTTGCGGCTCGATTCGTCCCACAGCGTGCGGTCGCCCTCGTAGCTCGAGTTGTAGTCGGTCTTCACGTTGTTCGTGCAGTAGTAACCCGCCTCGCGAAACAGCTTCGGGTACGCGGGAATGTTCGGCGGCAACTGCGGCCGCGACCGCATCTGGTGCGTGCCGATGGCCGGCGAGTGCATGCCCGTCAGCAGCGCCGACCGCGCCACCGCGCAGACCGGCGCGTTGGCGTACGCCTGGTCGTACCGGATGCCCTGCCGCGCCAGCCGGTCGAGATTGGGCGTATGCGCAAGCTCGTGGCCGTAGCAGCCGAGGTACGGGCTGATGTCCTCAACGGTGATCCACAGGATGTTCGGGCGGTCGGGTTCCGCCGCTTCCGCCGCGCCCCCAAGTACGCCGCCGAGGATGGCGGCGCCGAGAAGGCAAGCGGCCGCGAGGACGTGTTTCCCCCACTCACAATCGTTCGTTCGCAGCATGGCAGTCATAGCTTCCCTCCAGGATCGTTCGCTCAGAGTCGCATCATAGCACACACAAGAGATACCGTACAAGTGGATCTACCGGTCGAAGCCGCCTCCTCTCTTCCAGCCGGCTTCCTGGATCAAGGACATCCACAGATCGTACCATTGCCTGGTGGAGTGATGATCCATGCCCGCGTGGTGGCCGGGGACGGGATTGACGGTCAGCGGCAGCTCCGCGCGGGTGCCGTCGGCGCGGTGAAAGGTTTCGCCCAGGTCATCTGAGTAGGCATAAACCGGTCCGCTCGTCATCCGGCCGGCTTCGCCGACCCCCAGGATGGGCATCTGCACGTGCATCCGGCCGGTACGGTCGAAACTCACTCCCCGGATCAGGCCCGACCAGGCGCGGTTGAAGTTGTAAGCCCCGGGCTGGAAGGCTGCGACCACGCCATCTCCCGGACCGTGATATGGGACCGTGCCCCCCAGCGATTCGTGCCATTCCGGATTTTCCCGGCGGGCGCGGGCGAACATTGCGCTTGCACTGCCCCTCAGTTCGGTCCAGCGGCGCTCCTTGACGTCGTAGCGCTGCAGCGCCCAGGACCAAGCACGCCCCCGCCCGAAAAGAAAGGGGGTGCCGTCGGGGCTGCGGACAAAGTTCATGTAGTTCATCCAGCCGCCGAAACTGCGTGGATTGCCCCGCGCCCCGACAAACTCGAACGAGTCGATGCTGCCGGGTTCCTTCGACACCCAATACATGACCTCCGCCCCCGAAGCAATTCCGAGCTTCTTCCAACTACCGGGAATCCAGTCGCCTCGGCGCGGGCGGTTATGCTGACCACCGGTGAGATGAATGTATCCTTCCTGGTCAATAATAACGCTCCAGCCAGCCTGTTTTCCGCCACGGATATCGAAAAGCAGCCAGGGGCCTTCGAGAACGGCTTCCCGTTCACTGCCGTCGGGAGCGATTGCGAGAATTTTCAGCCGCGACCATTTGCCTTCCGGATCCGGTTGTTCTTCGGTCAAGTCTTTGAGGGTACTTTCATACTCCAGTTCAACCTCTTCCCAAGGGACCCGTTCTACCGCGGTGATGTAAGCAGTTCCCTGGTGAACATCGAGCACGCTGTAGGCGCTGTAACGGGCATCGCTGAAGGGGAAACCCGTGCTGAGATAGGCATCGAAGTACTCGTCGCGCAAAGGCAGGCTTTCGCGCAATGCCTTCAAGCTTTCGTCGGTCTGAACTGAACCCCAGCCGGCCGACACCCGCCGGAGCTTCGGAACGGTTTCTAAGTGGGCGCGGAGCGCGTCCAGCCCGTCCATATACCGTCCCGCCTGGACCAGCGGCCGAACCTCATCGAGATACGGCTTCGACAGATCGAGCATGTCGAAGAAGGGTTGGGCCAGGGTCTCCCCGAGCAGATCGCGGACCGGCTCATTTTCGGGAGCGATGTCCAGCAGCGCCCGCATAACGGCGTTGCGCAGCAGATCCTCGATCCGCGGCGGGTGCGTGCCGTCCCGCTCCGCAAGGGCCGTCAGCACCGCCCCCAGTACCGGCACGGCGTCGGCGGCCTCCTCACCCATCTCAGCCAGGGCCAGGGCGGCCTCGGCGCGGGCCGCCTCGGCAGCATCCTCATCCCGGACCTGCGCAATAAGTTCATCCAGGCCATCGAGAACGGGGGCTGGTTCCTCCCGAGGGGGTTCGAGCGGAAAAGGCTCTTTCTCCGGCTGGGTTGCTCGATGCAGAGTCGCTACTTCTTCCGCCCCCAGGGCGCGATCGAACAGCACCATGTCGCGGACCGAGCCGTCCAGGGACAGGGTTCCGCCGAGATTAAATGTGCCCCACCTGCCGCCGCCGATCGCAAAGGGGGTCTCCGCGCAAACCCGGTACGGAACATCGCCGGCGGAGTGAGCCAGGCTGCCGTCGAGGTAGAGCCGGCCGGTTCCCGCCTCATCATAGGTGTAGAGCACATGCTGCCACCGGCCGGTTGCCAGTTCGACCTTTTCGGCGACCGAACCGATGGCGTCCGCCTGGTGTCCGCTGACCACCTCGATCAGCGACGGCCCCCGCGTATCGCCGGGGGGCGGTCCGAATCGCAGCATCGCGCCGCCGGTCTCGATCCTGCCGCCCCAGATTGCCCACGCCAGCGCCCCATGGCGGGGCGTGAATGGCTGGCCGATGATCAGCGGCCCGTACTGGGTACTGCCGCCCTCACGGTACTCCCGCCGGCTGAAGACCCAGCCGCCCATCGAAAAGGCCGGCGAGGCGTAGTCGGAATGATGGGCGATCTCAACCCATTGATAAACATCGTTTTCGAAATCAAGCAGGCCTTCCCGCCACGGCACCGAGTATCCGGTGCCGTGATTCCCGTTGCCCGAACGGTCGTGCACCACCTCGCCCCGCCCTTCATCGGCCGGCCAGTAGCCTGCCGGTTCAAGCTCCCGCACTTGCTGGTAATGTTGCCGGGCGGCAGCCTCCCCGGCCCGGACCGGTAAAGCAAACCAGGTAAAACCGAGAACCGCCACGGCGGCGGCCCGGCCATAGCCCTCCGACATCGACATCATTGATCGCTTGTGCATAGTACAACTCCGCATGTTGTTTCGGTAAAGCCCGGAGACTCGACGTGGAGGTCGGCAAATAGAAAGGCTTTAAAAGTGTCCGGCTGACTCAGGTACCGATCCGAAACACGAGGACAACGATCAATCGCGGCTCCTCCGGTTCACGAGCGCCGGCGATCACTCCCCCTGCGCCGGCTCCTTCAATTCATACAGCATCAACGTGCTCGGCTCGGGAATCTTGCCCCTGCGCGGCCTGTCGCGATTGACCGGCAACGTCTCCCAGCGAACGTAATA
>SKJM01000243.1 GCA_007122045.1 Planctomycetales bacterium
CCGCGCCATTGGGATGCTGCGGGATTACCTTGCCGAGGAAGGATTGCGGGAGAACACCCTGTTCTTCTATTGCAGCGACAACGGCACCTGCGGGACCGGGCTCTTGGACTCGCCGCACCGCGGCCGGAAGGGGCAGGTTTACGAGGGCGGGATCCGCGTGCCGTGCGTGATCGAATGGCCGGCCCGCATTCCGGAACCCCGCGCCAGCGCCGTCCCCGCCGTCACCAGCGACCTGCTGCCGACGCTGTGCGCCATCGTCGGCCGCCCGCTACCGCAGCGCCCCTTGGACGGCATCGACCTGACGCCCCTCGTTGACGGCAGGATGACCGATCGACCGGAGCCGATCTTCTTCTGGAGTTTCAACACGCGGCGTTTCGCCGGTCTGGAGCTTTCGCCTTGGATCGAGCCCGAACTGCAGAAGGGCACCACCCCGCTGGTGAAGCTGATGGGCGGTATTGCCACGCGAAACTTCCGGAACTTCCACCACCCGGAAATCGAAGCGGCCGATTTCCTCGGGCCGCGCGCCGTGGTCGGCAATCGCTTCAAACTCGTGCTCCACGACCGCAAGGACGGCGAGGCGCGCGCCGCACTGTTCGATCTGCCCGACGACCCGGCCGAGACCCGCGACCTCAGCGGCGAACGGCCCGAAACCGTTCGCGCCATGAAACAACAGATGCACGCCTGGCAGGAATCGGTGCTTCGCAGCCTGCGCGGCGCCGATTACGGCGATTGAGCGGGAACCCTCCGAGCCGGCCGGCATCGAGCGGGTCGACCGCCACGGAGCGCCCGACCGGACCTCGCACGGGCTCAGTCCCAGCGCCAATAGCGGAAGATGCACCAGACGGCGCGGAAAGCGTCTTTCAGGCCGATCTTCTTGCCGGCCGCGTACGTGCGCCCGTGATAGCTGATGCCCACTTCGTACACCCGCCAGCGGCGCCGCGCGACCTTGGCGGTCAGTTCGGGCTCGATGCCGAACGCTTTTTCTTTGAGCGCCGGGCGGAGCGCCTCGATCACCTCGCGGCGGAACGCCTTGTAACACGTTTCCATGTCGGTCAGGTTCAGGTCGGTCGTCAGGTTCGACAGCGCCGTCAGCGTACGGTTCGCCACGGCATGCCAGAAGTACAGCACGCGGTGGGGCACCGCGGCCGAGAAGCGGGAGCCGTACACCACGTCGGCCTTGCCTTCGAGGATCGGCCACACGAGGCGGGGGTAGTCGGCCGGGTCGTATTCCAGGTCGGCGTCCTGGATGAGCACCACGTCGCCGGTCACGTGTGCGAAGCCGGTGCGCAGCGCCGCGCCCTTGCCCCGGTTCCGCTCGTGGCCGATGACCACCAGCTTGCCACCCTCGCTCTCGGCGGCCAGCCGGGCGAGCACCTCGGCCGTCCCGTCGGTGCTGCCGTCGTCGACCGCCACGATCTCGACGGCGCAGGCGTGCTGGCGGATGCGGCGGATCACCTGCTCGACCGTGGCCGCCTCGTTGTATACCGGCACCACCACGGAAAGCCGCAAGTCGGCCGGCAGGGGAGCCAGGCCCACCTGCCGCGCCACGCGGGTTTCAGGCGAGTCGTTTTCCGTGGCGGGCGCGCCGTGCTTCTGTGGTTCCGTCATGGCCTCACGTTTCCGCCAGTCCCAGGCGTTCGCGCCGGTACTTGCCGCTCTGGACGCGTTCGACCCACTCGGGGTTCTCCAGGTACCACGCCACGGTCGCCCCCAGGCCCGACTCGAAGTCGTGCGCGGGCCGCCAGCCCAATTCGTTCTCGATCTTCGCGGCGTCGATGGCGTACCGCCGGTCGTGGCCGGGGCGATCGGTCACAAAGCGGATGAGCTGCCGGCAAGGGGCGTGCGGCAGGTCGGGGCGCCGTTGGTCGACCACGCGGCAGATCGTCTCGACCACGTCGACATTCCGCTGCTCGCAGTTGCCGCCGATGTTGTACGTTTGGCCGGCACGGCCCGCCAGCAGCACCCGCCGCAGCGCCTCGCAGTGGTCCTCGACGTACAGCCAGTCGCGCACGTTCCCCCCGTCGCCGTACACCGGCAGCGGCTTGCCCTCGATGGCATTGAGGATCATCAGCGGAATGAGCTTTTCGGGGAACTGGTAGGGGCCGTAGTTGTTCGAGCAGTTCGTCACAATCACGGGCAGGCCGTAGGTGCGGTGGTACGCGCGGGCGAAATGGTCGGCCCCGGCTTTCGAGGCGGCGTAGGGCGAGCTGGGGTCGTAGGGGCTTGTTTCGGTGAAGCGCCCGGCCGGTCCCAGCGAGCCGTACACCTCGTCGGTCGACACGTGCAGGAAGCGGAACGCCTCCCGCCCCGCCGCCGGCAGCCCGCGAACGAAATGCCGCGCGGCGTCGAGCAGGTGGAACGTGCCCTGCACGTTGGTGCGCAGGAACTCGGCCGGCCCGTCGATCGACCGGTCGACGTGCGATTCGGCGGCGAAGTGGACCACGGCCGCCGGGCGGTGCTCGGCGAAGAGGCCGTCGACCGCCGCGCGGTCGGCAATGTCGGCCTGCACGAACACGTGGCCGGGGTCCCCGAGCGCCGGTCCCAGGGAGTCGAGGTTGCCCGCGTAGGTGAGCTTATCGACGTTGACCACGCGGGCAAACCGTTCCGCGATGCACTGCCGCACGAAGCAGCTTCCGATGAACCCGGCGCCGCCGGTTACAAGGATGGTTTGCATGGTTCCGTATTACTCCGTTCAGGCGAAGGGGACAGTCCCCATTCACGCTTCCACAATCACCCGGGCGATGCGTTCGGCCGCCCGGCCGTCCCAGAGGTCGGGGCACCGCCCTTGTTTGTACGTGCCGTCGAGGATGGCGCGAAGCCCGGCCCGCAGCTTCGTCGGATCGTTCCCCACCAGGGTACTGGTGCCCTGTTCGACGGTGATGGGCCGCTCGGTGTTGAATCGGGCCGTCAGGCAGGGGATGCCCAGCACGGTCGATTCCTCTTGCAGTCCGCCGGAATCGGTCACCACCAGCCGCGCCTGCGCGCTGAGCGCCAGGAAGTCGAGGTAGCCCAGCGGCTCGGTGCAGACGATGCCCCGCGCGGCGGCCAGCCGTTGGCCGAGGCCGAACCGCTCGATGCACGCCCGGGTGCGGGGATGGACGGGGAACACCAGCGGCAACTCGGCCGACGCCTCGATGAGCACCTCCAGCAGCGGCCCGAGGGTTTCGGCCCGGTCGACGTTCGAGGGCCGGTGCAGCGTGACCACGCCGTAGCGGCCGGCCCGGAGTTCGAGCCGGGTGAGCGTGTCGCGCGATTTCGCCATCGGCAGCAGCCACAGGAGCGTATCGATCATCACGTTGCCGACCAGGTGGACGTGCTCCTCCGGGCGCCCCTCGCGGCGGAGGTTCGCCACGCCCGACGGCTCGGAAACCAGCAGCATGTCGCACAGGGCGTCGGTGACGATGCGGTTGATTTCCTCGGGCATGGTGCGGTCGAAACTCCGCAGGCCGGCCTCGACGTGGGCGACCGGCACGCCCAGCTTCGCGGCGGCCAGGGTGGCGGCCATGGTCGAGTTCACGTCGCCCACCACGACCACGCGGCCGACCGGCTCGCCCGCCGCCGCGTACTTCTCCAACATTTCCTCGAAGCGTTCGATGACGCGGGCGGTTTGCCAGCCGTGCTTGCCGGAGCCCACCTCCAGCGACACGTCGGGCCGCGGCATGCCCAGCTCGTCGAAGAA
>SKJM01000655.1 GCA_007122045.1 Planctomycetales bacterium
GTTCGGGAAGCCGGAGGTTCAGGAACGGGAAGATGAACAGTTCATCCCAGAAGATGTGGCCGCGGTAGGCCTCGCCGTGCAGCCCGCGGGAGGGCACCCCCGCGTCGCGATCGATCGTGTTGACCGAAACCGTCTGCAATAGATGAAAGATGTGCAGCCGCAGCACGCACTGGGGGACGTGGTCTTTGCCCAAGTCCAGGTCGCAGTGCTTCCACAGGTGCAACCACCGCAGCGCGTGGCTGCGGCGAAGGTCTTCGAAGCGCGGCAGGCGGGCGACTTCCCGGCACGCCTGCTCGACTGGTTCGCTTATCGCCCGGTCGTGCGAGGTGTACAACGCAACGATCTTCTCGACGCGGAGCGGGCGCTTCTCCTCGCATTGGCAGGCGATCGTCTGCGCGATCCAACCGGGCCCCTGCTCGGTATCGCGTTCCGTCGCCGGCCGGTGGCCGTCGAAGAACAGGCGGGTTCGCGCGGCCTGGGCCATGCGAATGCGCGACTGCACCGTCTCGACCGCCAGGTAAACGCCGTCGTCGCCCGTCCGGCCCTGTTCCAGCGGCCGCAGGTGCCGGCTGCTGAGGTCCCGGTACCGGGCCACGCCGTCGTTGATCACCGTGCCGTCGAGGCCGGAACGGACGTCGACCGGGCCGGACCAGTTTTCGGGCGTCAGGGTCCACTCGACCGCGGCGACGTTCTCGTGCGTCATGTGCACGAGCCGCCGCGAAGTGAGCGTCGACTCGCGCCCCTCGGCGTCGCGGAAGCGAACGGTTCGCCGCAGCACACCTTCGCGAAGTTGGAGCACCTGCCGGAACAGCAGGACCTCCACGTTGGCCAGGTCGAACCAGTCGCCCCCTTCGTGCCGGAAATTCAGGGGCAGCCAATTGGGCCAATTGACGAGGTCCTCGTTGGTGATCAGCCGCCCGGCCACCTCGCTTTCCAGCCGGTTGTAGCCGCTTGCCAGGTACGTGCCCGGATAATGGGCACCCCCGGCGGCGGCTTCCTCGGCGGCGCCGCGGGTGGCGAAGTGCCCATTGCCCAGCGTGCAAAGGGCCTCGCGCAGCGGCTGCTGTGGGGGGTTCCAGTCGGTGTACTCGAGCGTCCAGGGGTTCGCCACCGGCGGCGACGGGCCGGTCTGGGATACGGGGGCTTGCGGGGCGATGTCGGCACTCACGTGTCGCTCCCTTCCAGCAGGGGAATCAGGGTTTCCAGGAACGGTTGCACTTCATCCGGATCGGCCAGCCAGTAGCCGGCTCGGCTCGGCAGCGTGTCGTCGCCCACGACCACCCCGACCCCCCGGCCTTCGAGGGCGGCAAAGGCGTCTTCGTCGGTCACATCATCGCCCAGGTACATCGGCACGACGCGCTCCGGGTCCATGCCCAGGACCTCCATGAGCCAAAGAACCGCTTTTCCTTTATGCCAGTCGATGTCGGGCTGGAGTTCGAAGATTTTCTTGCCGCCTCGCATGCGCAGCTTGGGGTGCGGGCGGGCGACCCGCTCGACCGCGCCGCGCACCGATTCGGCGCGCTCTTCGGCAACGTTGCGGTAATGAATGGCCACGGCAAACCGCTTGCGCTCGACGTGCGCCCCCTCGATGCTCGCCAATTCGCGGCGGAGCGCTTCTTCGGCGGCGTCGAGATCCGGCAGCGCCGCCCGCCCGCCCTCGTGCTCGCGGCGGAGGTCCGGTCCGCGGATGTCGAACCCGTGGCTGCCGGCGTACACCAGTTCCGGCAGGTCGACCAGCGCCTCGACGTCGGCGCGGTCCCGGCCGCTGATGATTGCCACGGGGATCAGTTCGGCAAGCCGGCGCACGGCGCGGCGCATGGACGCACCCATCACGGCGTCCTCGGGCCGCGCGACGATGGGCGTGAGCGTGCCGTCGTAATCGAGGAACAAGGCCGGCCGTTTGCCGGCGAACTGATCCCGCAGACGGTTGAAGCACTCCAGCGCCGAGGGCGGACGGCGCGCCGGGGCGATTGGGCGGGGAGCGTCATGGGGGACTGTCCCAATTTTCGCGGGGGAGCCCGTAGGGGTTGTCGAGAATCGTCTTTCGCCGCGAAAATGGGACTGTCCCCCTCGCCCGGCTGCATTTTCCGGGATGTCGTCAAACGAGGCGATGACCACGTCGGCGCCGCCTTGGCGCAACCGCTGCTCGCCGCCGCGGCGGGCGACGCCCACCACCAGGGCGAAGCCGCCGCGCCGCCCCGCCTCGACCCCGGCAACGGCGTCCTCAAACACAGCGGCCGCCTCGGGCCCAACACCGAGCTTCTCGGCGGCGCGGAGGAAGGTGTCGGGCTGCGGCTTGCCGGGAAGCCGTTCGCGCTGGGCCTCGCCCCCTTCGACGGTCGCGTCGAACAGGTCGCCGATTTTCGCCGCCTCGACGATGCGGTTGCAATTCTTGCTCGAGGAGACCAGCGCCGTCTTCGCCCCGCGTTGCCGCCAGGCTCGGACCGCGCGCACGGCGTCGTCAAAAACCTCCACGCCCCCTTCTTCCAGAAGCCGGAGGAAGATGACGTTCTTCCGGTTGCCCAGCCCGCACACGGTTTCCTTGCCCGGCTCGTCGCCCGGCTCGCCCCAGGGAAGTTCGATGCCCCGCGACTGGAGAAAGGCTTCAACGCCGTCGTACCTGGGTTTGCCGTCGACATACTTCAGGTAGTCGTCTTCGATGGAGAACTCGGCAGGGCGCTCGCCGGCCTCCCCCCGCCGGCGGTGCAGGTACTCGTCGAACATGGTCTTCCACGCGCGCGCATGGGTCGACGCCGTGCGCGTGATTACGCCGTCGAGGTCCAGGACCGCTGCCTGAAGCTCCCTGCCGAAGATGGTCATACTGTTCATGGGCGGCTCAGGTCCTGTGCCAAAACGACTTGTGCGATTCTGCGAGCAGGATAGGCTTTCCAGCCGCCAAAACCGCGACGGACAAGAATGTCCATCCTACAACCCGGTCATGTCATTACATCACGGCGGCTCACGACTCGACGGGCAAGCCCGCTTCCTGCCAATCGACCTTGCCCTCTTCGTAGTCGAACACCTGCCGGTAGCCGAGTTCTTCCATGCGCTGTGCCGCCTTCGGCGAGGCCTGGCACTCGGTGTTCTGGCAATAGACCACGACGGGCTTGTCCTTGTCGGGCACCACCTGCTGGATTTGCTCGTCGAACGTGTCGCCCAGCGGCACGTTGATGGCGCCGGGCAGGTGGAACTTGCGGTAATACTCCGGCGCCAGCACCTCGACGACCGTAATCCCGTCGTTGGCCAGCCGTTCGTTCAATTGCTCTCGCGTAATCCGCTTCATGACATTGCTCCTAGAACGAAGTTAGTGAGGCTCGTTCGCCCGCCGAGCCGGCCGGGTCCTCGGGGACCGGCCGGCCTTCGGTCAATCGGGCCCCGCAAACATGTAACGCATGGCGGTCACCTCCATGCCCGTTCAACCGTCCTTCCGCATGGTATCGGCCAGCCCCCATTCGCGGACCGCTTGCTCCTCCATATCGGCCATATGCCGCAAGGTTTTTTGTGCTTCCGGCGACGGCGGAATCTCCGCCAAGTGCCGGAAGGTCGCGGCAATTTGCTTCTGTAAGCGCATCGCTCAGAGGCATCGCATGAAGGCCGTCAGGGCCTCCTTCTCTTCGGCGGTCAGTTGAAGCTGGAGCACCAGGTTGAAGAACTCGACCGTATCCTCCA
>SKJM01000798.1 GCA_007122045.1 Planctomycetales bacterium
AAGTCCGCGCCGTCGGCCAGCCGACCGGCGCGCCCGCTCCGCCGGCCGGCCGTAGCTACGACCGGGAACTCCGCGAGGCCTTGATCCTGGAAGAGCTTGGAGAATTCGCATTGGCCCGAGCCGCCTACGAGCAACTCGTTACCGACTTTCCCCATCGCTATGAGGCCTACCATCGCCTGGGCGTGCTCGAAGACCACCACGGCCGGCACGGGTTGGCCCAAGTGTGGTATACCCGCGCCTACCGGCTTTGTTCGGACGACCCGTGGTTGCTCAACGACCTGGGCCGTTGCTTGATGGATCAGCAGAAGTGGGCCTTGGCCGCGACAGTCCTGGAGCGGGCGGTGGCCCTGGCGCCGAACGTTCCGCGGCATCGGCAGGACTTGGCGGTTGCCCGGGCGCGGCTGAGGGGGCCGGCGGATGCCGATCCCGACGCCGCCGCCGGGTGGCAGGCCAGTGCGACGCCACCCTCGCCTGTGGGGATCGGCGCCATTCGGCAGGCTGGGCAGGGCTTCCCCGGGTTCACCCCGCGACGCTGAGGGCCGCCCGATGGATGCCGCGAACCCTCGGACCACTTCGCCCGTGCCCCATGCCTCGCTGTCAAGCCGCCTATGCCCGGCCGACTGATCGCCATCGGAGACATCCACGGTTGTTCCAGGGCCCTGGCGGCAGTCCTCCACGCGCTGGCGCCCCGAGTTCAAGACACGATCGTCACCCTGGGCGATTACATCGACCGCGGGCCCGATTCCGCTGGCGTCGTGGAGCAGCTCATCCGCCTTTCGGAGCGCTGCCGCTTGGTGCCGCTGCTGGGCAATCACGATGAGATGCTGTTGAAAATCCTCTCCGGGCACCAGTACCTGCTGCACGACTGGTTGGCCTTCGGCGGCGAGGCGACCCTGGCCTCTTACCGATGCAGAACGCCGCAGGAACTCCCCCCCGCCCACCTCGAATTTCTCCGGCAGTGCCTCGATTGGTACGAGGCCGCCGGGCACTTCTTCGTCCACGCCGGGTACGATCCGCGCCGCAAGCTCAAGCACCAGACGCCCGAACGACTACGCTGGCAGTCGTTGGAGGAACAAACTCCTCAGCCGCACCGGTCAGGAAAGACAGCGATCGTCGGCCACACGGCGCAGAGGCATGGCCGGACTCTCGATTGGGGGTATCTCCGGTGCATCGACACCTGGGTCTACGGAGATGGCTGCCTGACGGCCCTGGACGTGCTCCGAGGCCGGACCTGGCAGGCGGATAAGCAGGGCCGGCGGTTCGGCCAAGCCGGGCAGATCTCTCGGCCATTCGGCTAGGGCACCCGCGCTCAGAACGGCGTCGGCGCGGCGGCCACCATCTTCCACAACGGGGTGATGGACGCCCTGCGCCTCCTGGAGGGCCCCCGTACCGCATCACCCCGCCGCGCTACTCCCACCACAGCGACCGCCAGTAGGCGCGGTCGGCGGCGTAGGGGTCGATCGCGCCGTCGGGCGGCAGGTCGTCGGGCAGGATGCCGTAGTGTTGCATTTGGCGGAGGTAGTACGGGCTGGGGCGGAAGCCGGGCATGTCGAACCGCTTGTAGCGCTCCAGCCGCGCGGCGGCGTCGGCCACGGCCGCGAGGATTTCCTGGTAGTCGGCGTCGCTTGGGCCGGCGAACACGTCGCCGCACAGGCCCAGCCCGCCGGCATCTGCCGATAGCGGCGCTTGCAGCAAGAGCGACTTCTCCGGCCGCGTGAGGTTGCACAGCCACTGGTGCGGCGGGGCCTCGCCGAACTTCAAATACGCCAGCCGAATGACCAGGTTGAAGTCGTGGAACCCGCCCAGCAGCGCCTGCGCCGGCTCGCGCGGGCCGAACTGGAACAGGCTGCCCTTGCTCAGGCCGTGGTACGCCGGCACGTCGGTGCGGAGGTGGCACTCGCCGCAGCGGCGCTCCATGGTTGCCGCGGGAAACTCGACCGTGTGCATGCCGGTGCCCAGCGCGGCGTACGTGCCCGGGTAAACGGCGCCGCTTTCGATCCACAGCCGGATCATCGTCCGCTCGCGCGGCGAGAACTTCGCATCGTGGTGGCTGCCGTCGCCCAGGGCGAGCAGTCGGCTGGCCGAGCTGCCGACGGTGCGCGGCGGCTGGTCGCCCGTGTAGTTCCGCCCGTCGGAAATGAGTCCATGCACGATCATGGCCCAATAGCTCACGGTATACATGGGCGTGCGGTCGCCGGTCAGTTCGACGCCGCCCTCGCGCCGGTCGGGGTTGTGGCACTCGACGCAGTGGCGGTCGAGGATCGGTTGGATGTCGCGGGGGTAGTCGAACACGTCGGGCACGCCGGGAATCGGCTCGAGGCGGCTGGGCGGGCGCGTGGCGGCCAGCGGCACGGCCGGCGCGTGCGGCGATTGCGTGCGCGGCTCGTGGCAACCTACGCAACCGGTCGTCTCGCCCGGCTGCACGGTCAGGAAGCTGTGCATCCGCTTGACCGACAGGTCGTTTTCATCGAGCGCCACGAAAAACAGCGCCCGGCCGGCAGGCAGTTCCATGAAGGCCGAGCCGTCGGGTTCGACGGGCACGGTGCCCAGCACGCGTTCCAGGGCGAAGGTGCCGCCGATGGTCAATGGCTCCTGGCCGCCGGAGAACTGCACCGGCTTGGGAAGCTGTTCGAGCAGCAGCAGGCGTTTGATGTCGCCCCGCTCGACGCCCTCCATGTTCCGCCCGCGGTAGATGTCGCTCAGCGCCACCTGCCCGGTCGACTTCGACAGGTCGACCGCCGGGGGGATGGCAAACTCGCACGGCCGGGCGCGGAGCGGCCGCGGCTCGTGGCACTCGAGGTCGGCCTCGGTATCGGCCGCGGGCAGGGCGAAGATGCGCTCGGTGCGCCCCCGGCCGTCCATCAGCCAAATGCCCTCGCGGTCGGCCACGAGGAAGCAGTCGGCCGAAACCGGGTAGGGGTCGCGGAACTGGCGAGGGCTGAGGCGGCGGGCCGCCGCGGGGGCGTCGGGGCCCAGCGACGGGTCGACCACCGTAATGAACCCTTGGTGCTCCGCACGCCCGTGCCCCGGCGAAAACGACGCCACCACCCGGTTCGTGCCCGGAATGGGCTTCGCGCCCAGCATGGCCACGTCGGAAAACCGCGGCACCGGCGGCCGGCTGCCCTGGTACTGGTTGCCGAAGTACGCCGCCTGCCGGGTTCCGTCCGGGTTGCCCACCCAAAGATGATGAAAGCTCAACTGGTTCCGGTCGACGTATTCCCACCGGGTGAACAGCACGCGGCCGTCGGGCAGCATCCACGGGGTATTGTCGGTGAATGGGCTGGCCGACAGTTCCCGAATGCCCGAGCCGTCCCCTTCGCACCGGTACAACGTGGCCACCGGCGACGGATTGCACCCGACGAACCGCCGGCAGCGCGTGGAACAGAACAGGATGCCGCCGTCGGGCGCGTAAGCGGGCTCGATGTCGTCGAACGGGCCGTCGGTCAACTGCACCAGGCCCGTGCCGTCGACGCCCATCTCGTACAAGTGAAAGTACGGCTGCCCGCCGCGGCGATACGAGAACAGGATTTTCTCGCCGCTGTAATGGACCTGCGGATCGCGGATGCCTCCCGCCGGATCGTCGAGCAGCACCGTTACCTCCCCGCTGCGGAGGTCGAGGCGGCAGAGCCGCCCCCCCTCGCGGAAGATGGGCGGCCCGGGCGACGACT
>SKJM01000389.1 GCA_007122045.1 Planctomycetales bacterium
CACGCGCGCGTGGGCATCGGGCAGGTGGGCGCCTATTTCACCCAGTTGTTCGGCAAGTAAGGCGGTCTGCGTGGGATAGGCTTCCAGCCTTGCGTGGGATAGGCTTCCAGCCTGTCGACGGAAAAGACAGGCTGGAAAGCCTATCCCACGCCTAAGCGCGTTGCGTTCCGCGGCATGGTGCGCTAGAATACGGGCTCGGCGGCCGGCCGCCTCCCACCAGAATCGCTTCGGAACCTCGCCCGTGACCAGCCAGTCTGTCCAGCCGATCCTCGTCCTGCTTTCCGATCGTCCCGGTGGCAACCCCACCGAGTTCATGGTCGAGCAGGCCTTCGAACACCACGACATCGAATGGGTGTACCATACCGTCGAGGTGAAACCGGAGGGCTTGGCCGACGCTATCCGGGGGGCTCGGGCAATGGGTTTCATGGGGGGGCACGTATCGCACCCCCACAAGGAGGCCGTCCTGCCCCTGCTGGACCGTTGCGGCGAGACGGCCCAACTGGTCGGCGCCGTCAACGTGATCCATCGCGAAGCCGATGCCATGCTGGGCGAGAACTTCGAAGGCCGCGGGCTCGTCGCCGCCCTGCGCCGCCTCATCGACCCGGCCGAACGGCGGGTGGCCGTTTTAGGCACCGGTCGGGCCGCCGCGGCGGCAGCGTGTGAACTGGCGCGGCTACGCCCCGCCCACGTGGCCATCTACGGCCGCAATGCCGAGCAAGCCGGCGTGCTGGCCGAGTTGCTCCAGACCACGTTCAAACTCGAGGCCGTCGCCCTGCCCTGGAAGGGCGAATTGGAACTGCCGCCGGACACCGACATCGTCGTGCACGCGACGACCATCGGCCGGGAAGACCCCAACGCCCGCGTGCCGCTGCGGATCGAGTCGCTCGGCAAGCAGACGGTCGTGGCCGACATGACGGCCGATCCGCCTGACACCCAACTTATCCGCGAAGCCGCCGAGCACGGCTGCCCGACCGTCGAGGGCCTGGCGATGTACGTCGAGCAGGTGGCCGAGGCGATTGCGTTGTGGACGGGCGTCGATCCCGACCGGGGAGTCATGCGGGAAGCCATCGACGAGTTCCTGGAAGTGTAGGTTTACTGACCAGCACCTTGGAGATGACTTTCGTGACAAGACACCTCTCAATCGCCCTCTGTGCCGCCCTTGTACTTTGTTGCCACACCACCCTGCTTCCCGCCGAAGAGTCGTTCGGCGTGAAGCTGTTCCGGCCCGATTCGCTCGTGGGCTGGCAACATGCCGGAGCCGAGCCTGCCGGATGGACCATGGCCAAGGGTGTGTTGAGCGGCACGGCCGACTCGACACTCCTTCTGTCGGGCTTCGCCTTCGGCGATTTCGAGCTGCGCTGGCAGTGGAGCGTGTCGGAAGCCGGCGCCTGGAAGCTCTCCTTGCCCGAGGCGCCGAGCGGGTCCGGCCTTGCCATCGCCCTGCGCGAGGGCGACGATGGCGGCCGGTTGACCGACGGCGATACGCAGCTCAGCCCCGGCGGAACCATTGAACGGAAGCCCGAGGGCCGGCACACCGCCCTACTCCGCCGCGCCGGTGGAACGCTGGAACTGGTCGTCGACGATCGACGGCTGTGGGAGGTCGACATCGAGCCGCAGCGACGGTTCGGGTTAGGCCTGGCCGTGGCCGCCGGCGAAGGCGAGTGGGCTGACCTGCGCCTCGCAGAGCCGGCCGGCGAGCCTATCTTCAACGGCGCCGACCTGACCGGCTGGTGGACGCCCGGCGACCTGTCGAAGTGGCGCGTCGAAGACGGCCAGATCGTGCGGACGGAACGGGCCGGCGACTACCTGCGCACCGAGAAGGAGTACGGCAACTTCACCGTCTCGCTCGAATACCAGATGCGAAAGGGGACCAACTCCGGGCTGGGCCTCCGGACGCCGCGCAATGGATGGCCGTCGAGCGACGGCATGGAACTGCAGATGCTCGACCGGCCGGGGCTCGGCAAGGGAGGGCATATGTCGATCTACGGCAACCTGCCGCCCGTGGCCATCGCCGACCAGTCGGAGCAGTGGAACCGCCTGGTGGTCAAGGCCGAAGGCTACATGATTACCGCGTGGGAAAACGGCGAGCTGGTGCAGCACTACAATACGGAGCACCATCCCGAACTGCGGCACCGCAACCTGCGCGGCTGGCTGGGGTTCCAGGACCACGGCAACTGGACCCGCTTCCGCAACATCCGCCTGCTCGAAGCGCCCGAGGGGACCGGCCTCGACGCGTGGCGCCAACCGCCGCCGAAGCAGGCCGCCCGCGTCATCGACCGAGTCATGAACCCCTGGCTGCTGGCCGAGGACGACGGCATTACCTCGGGCACGGTAAGCCGGAGCATCGCGAGCGAGGAGCCGGGCGAGCACGTGCTGGCCGAGTTGACCGGGCCCGGCGCGGTCGTGCGCATCGCGCAAATCGAGCCCGAGGGAACGCTGGCGTTCTACTTCGACGGCGAGGAAGCGCCACGAATCGAAGCAAACGCCGACGCCGTACACAAAGCCTTGCCCGAAATGAGCGAGTACGAGAACCCGATCATTACCTGCCTCACCTATGCTGAGAGCCTGCGGATCGTGCTGCGCGACGCCCGGCGTGCCGATTGTCGGATCGACTACGTCACGTTTCCGGCCGACTACTGCACGCCCAGCTTCACCGGCCGCGGCACGGAGCTTCCGCGCGGCTGGACCGATTCGCTCGTCTACCGGCAACTGAAGTACCGCCACGGCCAATACCGCAACCCGGAAGTGCTGCCCCGCGTCGAGTCCGATACGCTCAACCTTGCCCCCGGGGCCGCCGAACCGGCATTGTCGCTCGAGGGAGCCGGCATCGTGCGTTACGTGCGGCTGCGCGTGGGCAACCAACGGCTGGAGAACGACGACCTGTGGCTGGCGGTGGCCGTCGACGGCGAGCTGGAACCGGCCGTCGCCGCGCCTGTCCGCTACTGGCTCGCCGGTCTGGCCGGCCCGAAAAGCTACCATAACCTGGTCCACTTCACGAGGAACGGTTTCGGCATGAGCCAGGCCATGCCGTTCGGAAACGGTATCGTGTTTTCGCTCAGGAACGCGGGCGAAGAGCCGATCAACGGCGTTTCGCTCGAGGTGTGCCTCGAACCGGCCAAAGGGGATCGGGCCAACGAGGTGGCCGCCATGATGCGGCTGCGCGGCGTGTACCGGCCCGCGGGCGATGGCGGCGACGCACTCGCCCGGTACGAAGGAGCCGGGCGGCTCGTGGCCCTTGCCTGCGAGCGCAGCGAAGACGCCGAGCCGGGCATTGAGCAACTTCGCATCGACGGCCAGGCACAGGACGGCTGGGCGGCGGCGAACCTCGACCTGCTGATGGGCCGCCCGGGCGAGTTCCAAGCCAGCCTGAGCGGACGCACTGAAGGCATGGCGTGGCGATACTTCTGGCTGGCGCCGGTCCGGTTTCGTAACGCCCTCGAACTGACCGCCGCCGCCGAGTCACTCGGCGGCCGTCTGGCCCTGTTTTACGTCGGGCCCTGTCAGAAGGGTCGGGAGCCCTTGGCGGACGAGAGCGTGACCCCATGATCACGAAACTGACAATGCGCAACTTCAAGCGGTTCGAAGAAGCGACGATCGACCTGACGGAGAACGTGGTTCTCAGATGACGTTGCTGGATACGCGGCACCTGATGGCGTGAAGATAGTA